>JAKCDN010000235.1 GCA_021841795.1 Acidobacteriota bacterium
GCGGGTGGAACGCCGCCGCCGGAGCTGCCAACCGTCGCCGTGAACGTAACGCCTTGGCCCACCGTCGAGGGGTTGGTGCTGGAGGTGAGGTTGATCGCTGTGCCTTCCAGCACAGTCTCAACCAGCGCCGGAGCGGATGTGCTGGCCATGTGCGCCGGATCGCTGCTGCGATCGTAGGCCGCTGTGATGGAGTGCACGCCCACGGCCAGCGTGGATAGGGTGAATGCTGCCGTGCCCGCGGCGTTCAGCGGCAGGCCGGAGACAAGCGTGGTGGTGCTGCCGCTGAAGCTGTCGGAGATGCTCACCGTCCCGGTCAGGCTGCCGGTGCCGGGCGCGGCGTTTACCGTGACCGTAAAAGTGACGCCTTGCCCGAATCCGGCAGGATCGAGGCTTGAAACCACGGTGGTCGTGGTGGAAGAGATAGGCGCTGCCGTGCCCACAAGTTCGATGGCCAGCGGCGAGCCGGGCGTCGCGATGCCGCCCGGTGTATCGGTTGTTACGTCGATGACGGGAGTCTCCGCGGTATTGCCGCCCAGCGCGGGCGTGGTTGCCGCCGGAGCAAAGACCGCGCCCACCGCGCAGTCCGCGTCCACAGCCAGCAGTTCGCCGCCGCTGCAGGAGTCGGCGACGGTGGCATCGGCCTGCGCGTTCACGCCGGCTGCGATGGCGGCGAGATCGAGCGCGGCATTGCCGTCGTTCTCAACCATCTGGGTTTGTGTGGCTGAAACCTCGGTCTGGCGGACCGGCGTGGGGAAATCGAGGACCGCGGAGTTTCCCGTCACCTCCTGCACCACCATGTCCAGCGTGTCGGCGATGTAAAGATTGCCCCTGCCGTCAAGATAAAGCCCCGTGGGGCCGTAAAGCGTCTGGGCCATGAACTGCTGGTTGAAATAGAAGCTGCCGCACGTGTTCTGCACCAGGGTAGAGATAAGACCGCTGATCGCATTCACCTTGCGGATGGCGCCGTTCTGGGTCTCGGCGATGTAGACATTGCCCGCGGCGTCAACCGCCACGCCGGAAGGAGACCACACCGTGGCTGTCACGGCATCGGCCGGCGTTGCCGTGCAGGAGGTGAAGCCGGTCGTCCCGTTGCCGGCAAAGGTGACAATATTGCTGCTCGGGGTCACAGCGCCGGCCGTGGCGACGACCTTGCGGACGCGGTTGTTGCCCGCGTCGGGAATATAGAGATTGCCGGATGCGTCAAAGGCCGCGGCGAAGGGATGGTTGAGCACGGCGCTGTCGGCGGGGCAGCCGTCACCCACCGGATCGCTCGCGCCGTTGCAGACCGTACCGGAGGCGTTCCCGGCCAGGGCCGTAATCGTTCCCGTGGCGGAGTTGACCACGCGGACCAGGTTGTTGCCCGTGTCGGCAATGTAGAGGTTGCCGCTGCCGTCCAGCGTCACCCCCTGTGGCTGGTTGAGCCGCGACAGCACGGCGGGGCAGCCGTCGCCCACCGCGTCGCCGGGGCTGGCGCACAGTTGGCCGCCGGGGTTGCCGGCTACGGTTGCGATGGCTCCAGTAGCCGCGTCGATGCGGCGGATCGCATTGTTGCCGATGTCGGCGATGAAGAGGTTGCCTGCGCCGTCCAGAGCCACGTAGCCGGGATCGTTGACTGCCGCGTCCGCCGCCGGGCCGCCATTTCCCCCGTAACCCGGAGCGCCGTTGCCGGCGATGGTCGAGATGATGCCCGCCCCCGCGCACGACGTTCCCTGAATGGTGGGCGTGGTGGCGGTGCCGCACACCATGCGTACGCGCTGGTGTCCGGAGTCGGCGATGTATAGATTCCCCGCGCCATCCATAGCTGCCGCGCCGGGCAGGTAAAGATCGGCCAGCGTGGCCTGCCCGCCGTCGCCCACTCCGGTGTAGAGCCCCAGCTGTCCGGCCACGGGAATCGTGTTGCCCGCGACGAGAACGCCCAGGCCCCCGGCGCCGGTTCCGGAGAGATAGGCAGTGCCCAGAACCGCGGTGACGCCGTTCACCTGGCCGAGGAGCACCACGGCTCCGAGGCGCGGACCCGGCGCCGCGGGCCTGAAAAGCACGGATTGAACACATGCGTCGCCGGGGCCCGAAAAGGTCTTTGTACCGCAGGTGGACGCGCCTCCGCCCACGATGAACTCTCCGTTTGCCGCTCCCCATGTGAGCACTTTAACCCCGCTCACCCCGCCCGCGGCCGTGGCCGTCACCGTCACCCCCTGGCTGCCTGAAGCGGTACCCAGCGGTTGCGCGCCGAACTGCGCCTTTGCGGCGGCCGTGGTCAGCAGCAGCGCGCATCCGCACGCGACAACGGCGCCAATCGCACCCCGCGCGGAATGGCGCCATGGGCGCGCACGCGCAGCTCGGCCGGACTTCCCGCCTTGAACATCGCTGTTGTCAACGGCCAGACCATCCATCTCCGCGCTCCAGCTCCCTCGCGCCCGGCCCGCTGCATGGAAAGCAATGGGCGGCCGTGCCGCCGGTTTGGCCGCGGTCGGCGCGCACGGAAAGGTGCAACTGCCGGTCCGGAAACGGAAGCAAAAGGTTAGGCGATTCTCATGGTGCAGCACGTCCGCGCGCAGTGCCCTCATCCGCTCCGCGCCGTTGCGTTCGCTGGCCGCGGAGGTTCTGGTGCGCGGGTCACCGGCCAGGCAGGCAAACCCGCGCAAGCTGCCGGTCCAAGTAAACTGAAAGGTGATGGCCACTCTAAAAGCTGTGCGCGGGACGCGGGATCTGCTCCCCGCGGAGACCGAGCTGTGGAACCGCATTGAGGCAACTGCGCGAAACGTCTTTGCCCGCTACCGCTTCGGCGAAATTCGCACGCCCCTTTTTGAAGACACTGCGCTCTTTGCCCGCGGCGTGGGCGAAGAGACCGACATCGTGTCGAAAGAGATGTACACGTGGGAAGACCGGGCGCGCGCGCAGAGTGAGAAACCGCAGTCGCTCACCCTCCGCCCCGAGAATACGGCCGGTGTCGTCCGCGCCTACATCGAGCACAAGCTGGGCGAAACCGGACAATTGCAGAAGCTCTACTACATCGGCCCGCAGTTCCGCCGCGAGCGGCCGCAGAAGGGCCGCTACCGGCAGTTCTGGCAGATCGGCGCCGAAGTCATCGGACCGCCGTCGGCAGGCAGCGAATCGCCCGTGCGCGACGCCGAGATCCTTGAGATGCTCGCCACGCTGCTCGATGAATTGCACATCGAGGGCTGGACGCTGGAGCTGAACTCCGTCGGCTCGGCCGCGGATCGCGAGCGATACAACGAGGTTCTCCGCCAGGCTCTCGTTCAGGTCCAGGAAAAGATGTGCGCCGATTGCCAACGCCGCGCCGTCACCAATCCGCTGCGTGTGCTGGACTGCAAGGTTCCCGAAGACCAGCCGATCATCGATGCGCTGCCGAAGATCACCGCTTCGCTCGACCAGGAATCGAAGGATCACTTTGCCCAGGTGACTGCGGCCCTCGATGCCGCTGGCGTTCCCTACAGGCTGAATCCCCGCCTCGTCCGCGGCCTCGACTACTACACGCGGACGACCTTCGAGTTCACGCACGGCGGCCTGGGCGCGCAGAATGCGCTGCTCGGCGGCGGACGCTATGACGGCCTCAGCGAGGCCATCGGCGGACCGAAGGCGCCGGGCATCGGCTTTGCCATTGGCCTGGACCGGCTGGTGCTCACGCTGCAAGCCGCGCAAGCGAACCAGGACTTCGCCCTATCAAAGGGAAAGGTTGATGTTTATATTGCGCCGATGGCCGACGCGAAAAACGCCGCCCGGCTCGGGGCGATGAATGCTGCCGCCCTGGTCCTGGCGCGGGCGCTGCGCCGCGCGGGGCTCAGCGCGGAATTGGGCGATGCGAGCTTTCGCTTGAAGAAGTCTTTCGAGGCCGCCGACAAGGCAGCGCGGCGCATCGTCATTCTGGGCGAGGATGAACTTGATTCGGGCGTTTTGACCGTGAAGGATTTCTCGACGGGCGAGCAGAAAAAGATTCCGCGCGGAGAGCTGGCGGCGCACCTTCGATCCTGACCGAAAGGGATTGCGGCCGGCCAATCCGCCGGTTTGGCGATCCCGTCGCGGTCGAAGCGCCAGGCTGCCATCGCGCCCTCCTTGATGAGCCGTCATGGCGCGAAGCGAATCGGGAAGAAAGAGCGAACGCAGCCGCTTCCACGGCCGCAAATCCATTCCATTACAATGAAAAGACGATGTCTCTTGATTTTCTAGGCAACCTCGAACGCACCAACATGTGCGGCACACTGCGCGCCGCCGACCAGGGCAGGCAAGTGGTTCTGATGGGCTGGGTGAACCGGCGCCGCGACCACGGCAACCTGATCTTCCTCGACCTGCGCGACCGCTCGGGCATCGCGCAGATCGTGCTCGACGCCGAGCTCTGCCCTGACGGTCACAAAAAGGGCGAGCAGGTGCGGCCGGAGTACGTCGTCGCCGCCGTGGGCAAGGTTCGCCTGCGCGACCGGGATGCCATCAACCCCAAGATGGAGACCGGCGAGATCGAGATCGAGGCCACCCAGCTGCGCGTCTTGAACGACACGCGCCTGGCGCCGTTTTCGCCTGCCGAAGAGGCCATTCAGAACGAGGAAGTCCGGCTCAAGTACCGCTACGTGGACCTGCGCCGCGCCGAAATGCAGCGTAACTTCCACCTCCGCCACCAGATCACGCTGGCCATCCGCGACAACCTGAGCCAGCAGGGCTTTCTTGAGATCGAAACCCCCATCCTCACCAAGTCCACCCCCGAGGGCGCGCGCGATTTTCTCGTTCCCTCGCGCGTGCATCCGGGCGAGTTCTTTGCGTTGCCCCAGTCGCCGCAGATCTTCAAGCAGATCCTCATGATCTCCGGCTTCGACCGCTACTTCCAGATCGCCCGCTGCTTCCGCGACGAGGACCTTCGCGCCGACCGCCAGCTTGAATTTACGCAGGTCGATCTGGAGATCAGCTTCCCCCGCCAGGAGACCGTCTTTGGCGTGGTCGAGCAGTTTATGAAGGCGGGCTTTGCCGCTGCCGGCGTGGACCTGCCGATTCCTTTTCCACGCATCAGCTACGACGAATCGATGCGCCAGTACGGCACCGACAAGCCCGACCTGCGTCTGCCCGGCCTCGCCGATGTGCGCGCCGCCTTTGCCGACGAGATGCTGGCCACCCTGCAGATCGATCCGGCGCTGCCCATCGTCGCACTGCGCATTCCCGGGGTGGGCGAGCTCAGTCGCAAGGAGCGCGAAGATAACC
>JAKCDN010000236.1 GCA_021841795.1 Acidobacteriota bacterium
CCTGTCGGCGCTTTGTTACCAGATACTGAATGCATTTTGGGGGCCAACAGGAAGAGATACGGCGAGACGCAGAGATGCACGGCAGAGGCAAGAAAGAACCCCTGGTTTGTCGAACGAATCCGACAGATTTGTCCAAAGTCTTGGACGCGATTGCGCAACAAGCTCGATAGAGCATCGGGAGCGCGCGGCAGGCTGGCCTCTACGGACAGCAGAACCCGCTGCGGCGGGGCGCAGACGAAGACGCCACCGTACTCGTCACGGTTGCGCGGCGCCGCGAGTGGTTTGCCGGGCGCGGATTTGCGACGCGGACGGCGGATTCCGGCGAGACCAGAGGAGTGTCAAAGATTTGCGACAGCGGCGTGCAAAGCAGGAGCAGAATTCTGCGCATTTCGCGTCGATTTGGATGACGCCAAATGGTCTCTAATTTGCATGGTTACGGAATCGGGGTGAATCCGTCCTATTGCTGCCAACAAGCAGCAGGTTTGAAAGGAGGGCTCGTATGGAAGGGTACTGGCTGACTCATTTCGAAACCGCCGAGAGCCGCGGCGACGGGATCTCCATTCTGCACGACGGCGAGCTTCTGGGCGGGGATCTGGAACATCTGTGGAGCGGCTCCTATGAAGAGGATGGCACGCACGTTTCAGCAAGGATCCGCATTGTTCCCGTGGTGGCGTGGCCAGAGGAGGAACTGATCGCGCGTGAACCGCCGATTATCCTGTCATTGGCCGGACAGTTCACCGACGACTTTGCCCGGCTGGGAGGGAATGCGGAACACAAGAAAGATCTTCACTTTGACATCACGCTGCGCAAGTGCCGAGAGGCGCTCGCGGCCAAATCCCATCCCGAGGCAACGGCGGAAACCACCGTTCCGCAGGGCGCGAATAGATAGAGCGGCGCATTTGCGCCGGGCGCCGCGGAGGAGGGCGAGGAAGGCCGCAAGCCGGCACGGCCGGATCCAGCGGTGGGGTGACTGCGGCTATTCGGCGTGGAAGACGACGTCAAAGAGGAGGAGGCTGGCCGTGGTGAAGATGATGTCGTAGCCGAGGAGCATCTTGATCCAGAGGGTAGGTTCGCTTTCGCCGGTGATGATCAGGGTGGTGGACTGGACCATGGCGAGCAGCGCGGGGATAAAGATGGGAAACAGGATGAGCGAGAGAAGAAACTCGCGGTTGCGGCTGCTCATGGAGAGCGCGGCAAAGAAGATGCCGTTGGCGACCAGGGCCCAGGTGCCGAGCGGCAGAACGAGCGCGAGCAGCCAGGCGTTGCCGGCAACGTGGAGGTTGTAAAAGACGAAGAAGAACGGGGCCAGGACGATTTGCACAATGGTGACGAAGAGGAAGTTGGCGATGGCCTTGGCCAGATAGAGCTCGGCGGCGGGCGCGGGGACCATGCGCTGTGCATCCATGACCTGATGTCGGATTTCGCGGGCCCAGGCCTGATTGAGGGCGCTGACGGAGGCAAACATGGTGGCGACGCAGAGGACGCCGCCGGCGATGTGCTGCGCGAACTCGCCCTGCGGATCAAAGGCGATGGAGAAGAGGACGACCACCAGGCCGGAGAAGAAGAGCATGGAGATCAAGGCATCGAGGGTGCGCCACTCGATGCGGAGATCCTTGAGGAGATGAGTCCAAAGGGCGCGGGTCACTCGTGTGCCTCCAATGGCCGAATCTCTTTGGTCAGGTCGGCGGTTTCAACCGGCGGACCGATGGCAGCGGCGGCGCGGAGGTAGTCCTCAGGAGCGAGGATGAGCTGCGTGCCGCGGGTTCCTGCAGAGACGCTGATCCTGTCGAAGAGGATCACGGTTTCATCGATGAAGACGGGATAGGGTTTTTTGGCGCCAAAGACGGTGACGCCGCCGCGGATGTAGCCGGTAAGGGGCTGCACGTCCTTGAGGGGCGACATCTCCGCCTTGCGCCAGGCGCAGACGCGGGCAAGTTTTTTAAAGTCGAGCTCGGCGTCGCCCGGGATAACGGCGAAGGCATAGTCTCCGGAGCCGTTGGTGGTGAGGAGGGTTTTGAAGACCTGCTCGGGAGGCATGCCAATCTTCCGGGCGACGGCAATGGCGGTGAGATCATCGGGGTCGACTTCGTACTCGCGCAGTTCGAAGGCGATGCCGAGGGACTCAAGGAAGCGTGCGCCGTTGGTCTTCATCGCGCGGGGCTCTCCGGATCAATGCCCGATGGACCTGTCCGCGGCGATCCCGGCTCAAACGAGGCCACGCGGCCGGCGCGGAGGGTGAGAATCCAGTCGGCGATGGGCGCGGCAAGCTCGCGCTGATGGGTGGTGAGGACGATGGTGCGATCACTGTGGCGGAAGCGGGAGAGAAGCTCAACCATCTGACGAGCGCTTTCGACATCCATATTGGAGAAAGGCTCATCGAGCAGGAGCAGCTCGGGTTGGGGGACCAGCACACGCGCAAGGGAGGTGCGCTGACGCATGCCCTGGGAGTACTGACCGAAGGTACGGGCAAGGGTGGGATCGAGACCCACCTGGCGCAGGGCCTCAGCGGGAGCGAGGCAGTGGCGACCGGGATAGAGTGAGGCGAAGTAGCGCAGGTTTTCCTGGGCGGTGAGCTCGTCATAGAGCATGGGCGCGTGGCTCATGTAGCCGATGCGGGCGCGCTCCTGCTGCGGCTCAGAGCCGCCGAAGACGCGCACGGCGCCATAGGTGGGCCGGAGCAGCCCGGCGAGGATGCGCAACAGGGTGGATTTACCCGCGCCATTTTCACCGAGGAGGACGTAGCAGCGTCCGGGCTCGAGATCGACTGTGACCTGGCGGAGGGCGGCAAAGCTACCGAAGAGCTTGGAGACCTGCTGGATGCGCGCACAGGGCTCCACGGACCGAGCGCATGTCTGTGTGAGTTCGGCGCCGGGTGCGTTCGTGGTCATGCGATCAGTTGGCGTCAGATGGCGTGGAAGCGTGCGCCGGACTGGACACGGCAGCAGTCTTGGCCGGTGCGGGCGACTCAGGCTGCGCTCCGGGCTGGGCCGGAGCATACTTGCTCGCACACTTGGCCTGGAGTGTGGTGGCATGGAAGACGCCGTCGCGGCCATAGGTACCGCCGGCCACGGCTTCAGAGTCATCCTTAAAGGTGTCGGGAGGCGGCTCCGACCCGTCATAGACCACCTTGAGGGTGGGGCCGGCGGCGGCGCTGGCCATGTGGCTCTCATACTCGTTGATGACGAAGTCAGCGTGAGGACCATTGCGCTGAATGGAGCCGGGAACGACGAAGCCATCGACACGGAGATTGCGGGTATAGGCCTTGTTGCCCATGGCGCGCAGCTCCGTAATTTTGACGTAATAGCTTTTGCTGGAGCCGTAACCGGAGTAAGCCAGCCAGCCGACGGTGGCGAGAATCACGACCACCGCGATACCGATGCGCAGATTGTTGGGTGAAGCCTTCATGATGCCTTCTTTAACGATACAAGAAGACAAGGAACAAGGGAAACGGGATCCGGGGACGGCGGGGCGGAAAGGCTACGGCAATTCCCGGTTCCTGTGGCCTTTTTCGATTGCAAACCCTGCCGCCGCTCCCCGGGTCGCGTCGACTGGGGCGCTGGGGCTTGAGGATACGGCGACGCCGGAATCGCGCTAGGGCTGCCGGCACCTCATCAGTGGGTGCGACGCAGTTTGCCGCACCAGCCGGAGCTTTTGCGGGTGGCGGCGCGGGTGGGATCAAGGGACGTGGCGATCAGCGGCGCGACGATGGTGGCGATAAGAACCAGCTCGACGACGAGGTCACGCATGGGAACCTCCAGTTCAATGACGCTCAACGGCTGCGCGCAACAGCCCTGACCCGCCGCAGGGACGCGAGGATCACAGGCATCATGATCATGGCGACAAAGGCGAATCCGAGGAAGAAGACCGACATGGGCGCGAAACCTGATTTGGCCGGCGGGCAAGCCCGACAGCGGGATGAGCGATCAAAGAAGAACGATAGCCCCGAAAAGAGCCGCGTGGGAATCACGCCGGGGTGGGACAGGAATGACCCATATGGGTGGGAAAACGGAAAAGGCGAGAGGGGGGAAACAGGGATCACTTGGGGAACAGGACAAGCGAATGAGGAAATGGACCGGCGCAGAGGCGGCTGCGAGGCGCTTGGGCACTGCCGACGCAGAAGGCTAGCGGCTGGCGGGAAGGGTCGCGGCCGGAAATTCGATGGCCTTGGCCTGGCACTCAGGGGCGCTGCGGCGCTTGCGAGCCGGCATGACCGCGGCGATGGCCGGGGAGGCCACCAAGGTTACAAAAACAAGCGCGATGATGAGGTCATGCATGAGACAGGCACCATCCAGTTCTTAGATTTGCCGCCACAAGGGCGACGTAACAACTGCGAGCGGCAAGAGTAACCACACAAAAACGCCTCAGGTAACTCTTACTGGTTACCGATCTTACTGCGACTCAGCAGCCGACTGCAACTGGAATCTGCCGATTTTCAAGGAAAATGGCTACAACTAAAGGTTCAGCACGGGATTGAGCGAGGCAATTCGGTCTGGCGCGAATTAGTTACTCGGGTAACCTTATGTTTTCTCGACGACGGTCAAAAGATCTCTCGACCGGGCGGGAAAGCGAATGAAGCCCTGCGGATGGGGGTGAAGGGAGATCCGGCGGGGATGGGCGAAGACCGCTTTCGCGTGGGCGATGGTCCGGAGCGAGGCGCTCGGAGCGGATGCGGTGAAATTTGCAAACGGCGTTGTCAGCGGGCGGATTCGAGAGCCGCGGCAGCGCGATCGAGGGCCCGGGCAAGAGCCTGCAACTGCTGCGCGGTGCGCGGAGCGTCCTGGTTATCGATGCCCTCATTGACGCCTGGAATGGCAACAGCGGCGTAGCCGGTGTGCTCGCCGGGGGCGAAGATGGTGTGGCGGTACCAGGGGCGGCCGGGAAGTCCGGCGCGGGCGAGGAATGCGGTCTCAGTTTGCCGGAGCGCGGAGTTGAGGCGGGCGAGATCTCCGGACGGAGCGGATTCGAGGGCATAGGCGCGCTGCGCGGCAGCGGCAAAACGCCCGGCAGCAGCCTGAGCAGGGGCGAAATCGAGTGCAGCAAGGCCGGCATCGGCAGCGCGCTGTTTAGCGGAGGCGAGGTCGGCGGAGATTTCGCGGGCGTAGGCGACGTAGTCGTAGGGGAGAACATCGGCGTCGGCCATGCGCAGGGCCTCAAGGCCAAGAACGCGGGCCATTTCCTGCAGATAGAGGAAGTGGGGATC
>JAKCDN010000237.1 GCA_021841795.1 Acidobacteriota bacterium
CCTCAATGTTCCTGCCGGCGTTTTCGGGTTAACTTGCACACTGTGAAGCCGCAGCGAGCGGACGCGGCTGCGCGCGGGCGCAACCGGGCGCGAGGCACGGCACTGCGCCGGCGGGCGGCGGCAGACAAAGCGCAAACCAGCGCCAGGCGCATGTGAAGATAGGTACAGCGACCAGAGGACAAACCAAGTGACGCAGACAGATCGGTGGTTACGCACAATTGCAATGGGGTGCCTGGCGATAACTCTGCTGGCCGGGGGCTGCAAGAAGCAGCCCGCGGCAGCGACGGGGCCCGCGATGCAGGGGCTTCCGGTGCAGACCTTTACGGTTGCCATGGAGCCCGTGGCGCAGAGCAATGAGTATGTGGCGACGATCAAGTCGCGGCGCTCGGCAACGATCCAGCCGCAGGTGAGTGGACCGCTGACCGGGATCCGCGTGCGGTCAGGCGACCAGGTAAAGACCGGCCAGGCGCTGATGGAGATCGATCCGCGGCAGCAGCAGGCGCAGGTGGCCTCACTGCGGGCCACGGAGCGGCAAAAGAAGGCTCTGTTCGACTACGTCACCATCGAGCGGGAGCGGCAGCGGAAGCTGTTCGATGCCGGGGTGACGAGCCGGGACACCTACGACCAGGCGCAACAGGCATTCGAGAATGCAAAGGCGGATTACGAAGCGGCGGTGGAGTCGCGGAAGACGCAGGAGCAACTGCTGGATTACTACACCGTGCGCGCGCCCTTCGACGGCATTGTGGGCGACATTCCGGTGCACGTGGGCGACTACGTGACCACGGCGACGATGCTGACCACGGTGGACGAGAACAAGGATCTGGAAGCGTATGTATATATCCCTACGGAACGCGCCGCCGCGGTGCACATGGGGCTGGGCATCGATCTGACCGACAACAGCGACAAGCTGCTGGAGAAGACCGCGGTCGATTTCGTTTCTCCAGAGGTGGACAGCACGCTGCAGGGGATTCTGGTGAAGGCCCCGGTAAGGTCGGGGGCGGAGATTCTGCGCAATGCGCAGATCGTGAAGGCCCGAGTCATCTGGAGCACGAAGCCGATGGCCGTGGTTCCGGTGCTGGCGGTGATCCGGCAGGGCGAAGAGAGCTTTGTTTTCGTGATGCAGAAGCAGAACGGAATGATGGTGGCGCATCGCACGCCGGTGACGCTGGGCGCAACGGTGGGCAATAACTACTCGATCGTCTCCGGGCTGAGCGCGGGCGATCACGTCATTGTTACGGGCACGCAGTTCCTCGTGGATGGCATGCCCGTGATTCCCCTGGGCAAGTAGACAGGGACGTTTTTTGCGTATCGTTGCGCGCAGGCGGAGAAGCGGAGCGACGAAGGAAGAGAGCCGACGGCACAGGCAACTTTTCCCGGCAGGCAACCCGGAAGAAGCTAAAGCGCAAGGACGGCAAGGGCACTTGAGCAACCCGCTTCGAGCGGCGGACCAGTTCCCCAGTCCAGCGCAAGCCACAACAACCCTGGTTTTGCTCCAGCGCCTACCAGGCAGGAAAGAGAGCTAGCTTTGTTTGTTGATTTTTTCATTCATCGCCCGGTTTTTGCCACGGTCTGCGCCCTGATGATCATTCTGGCGGGCGCGGTATGCATTCCTACGCTGCCCATATCGATGTACCCCACGCTGGCGCCGCCGGTCGTATCGGTGACGGCCACGTATGTAGGCGCCGATGCGGAGACGGTGGAGAAGGCAGTTACGATTCCGCTGGAAGAGTCGATCAACGGCGTCGAGGGGATGCGCTACATCAGCTCGTCAAGCACCAACAGCGGGACATGCGAGATCGACATCACGTTCCAGACGGGGTACAACCTGGATATCGCGGCGGTGGATGTGCAGAACCGCGTGGCCAGCGTGGAGGGACGACTGCCGGGCGAGGTGGTTTCGACGGGAATCGACATCGTGAAATCGAACTCGAATTTCGTATTCGGGGCGGGATTTTTCACGCGGGACGGACGGTACTCGAGCGAATACATCTCAAATTATCTGGATGTTTACGTCAAGGATGCACTGAAGCGAATCCCCGGGGTCGGGGATGTGATGATCTTTGGCGAGCGCAAGTACGCGATGCGGGTATGGCTCGATCCGGTGCGCCTGGCGGCACGCAACCTGACGGCGACCGATGTGGTGAGCGCGCTGGCGGAGCAGAACGTTGAAGTTCCGGCGGGCCAGCTTGGGCAGCCGCCGGCCGACTCGAAGCAGGCGTTCCAGATTCCGGTGCGCGTTGTGGGAAGGCTTTCGAGCCCGGAAGAGTTCGACAAAATCATCGTGAAGGACTCCGCCAACGGCCTGGTGCTCCTGAAGGACGTAGGCCACGCGGAGGTGGGCGCGGAGGACTACAGCACGCTGCTTGAGTATGGCGGCCACACGGCAATGGGCATCGGCGTGCAGCAGCTTTCGAACGCCAACGCGCTGGACGTGGACCGCAAGGCGAAGGCGGCGCTGGAGGAGCTTTCCAAGAGCTTCCCGCCCGGACTTGAATACGCGATCGCCTTTGACTCGACCACGGCCGTGGGCGAATCGATCCGAGAGGTGCTGATTACGCTGATCGAGGCCATCGTCATCGTCATCGCGGTGATCTTTCTGTTCCTGCTCGACTGGCGGGCCACAATTATTCCCGCGGTCACGATTCCGGTTTCACTCATCGGGACGTTTGCGTTTATCAAACTCTTTGACTTTTCGATCAACTCACTGACGCTGTTCGGCATCACGCTGGCGACGGGGCTGGTCGTGGACGACGCCATCGTGGTGATCGAGAATGTGCAGCGGCACATTCACATGGAGCACTCAAACGCCCATGAAGCGACGTCACGCGCGATGCGCGAGGTGACCAGCGCGGTTATCGCCACATCGCTGGTGCTGATCGCGGTGTTTGTGCCGGTGTCGTTCTTTCCCGGCACCACGGGCATCCTGTACCGGCAATTCTCGCTGACCATCGCGTTTTCGATTGCCATCTCGGCGTTCAACGCACTCACGCTTTCGCCGGCGCTCTCGGCGCTGTTTCTGCGCGGCGAAGAAGCCCGGCCGCACCAACTGGACTTTCTGCACATCGATTTTGTTGCGCGCGCATTTGCCGCGTGCATCCACGGCGCCGACAACTTTATCACTTGGCTGGGCAGAACCTACGCACGGGTGATTCATGTGGCGCTGCAACTGCGCTACGTTCTGCTGCTGGTGTTTATTGCCGGGCTTGGCGCAACAGCGTGGATGTACAAGTCCGTTCCCACGGGCTTTATTCCGCAGGAGGACCAGGGCTACTTCATGGTGATTGTGCAGGCGCCTCCGGGCTCCTCACTGAACTACACCACGGCGCTGGCCGAACGCGCGGAGGCGGTTGTTGCCCAGAATCCGGGTGTGGGCGGCCTGTTTGCGGTTGTAGGCTTCAGCCTGGCGGGAAGCTCGTCGAACGCAGGCATGATGTTTATCAACACGAGCCCGCCTCCGGGTCATCATGGAAAATGGCCGACAACGACGGAGATCGTGAAGGATGTGGCGCCGAAGCTGCAGATGCTGATGTTCGCCCCGAGCGGCGGGCTGGTGGAGGCATTCGAGCCGCCCGCGGTTCAGGGCGTAGGCAGCTTTGGCGGATTCCAGTTCATGCTGCAGGACGAGGGCGGCAATTCCCTGGGCGACCTGGACCGGATCGCTCACCAGATTGTGGGCGCAGGCGGCGCGCACAAGGAACTGACGAACCTCTTCACGACATTTTCCGCAAACGATCCGCAAGAGCTGGTGACCATCGACCGCGCGAAGGCGAAGGCGATGGGAGTGCCGCTTTCGCAGATTTCCACGACGCTGAACGTCTTCATGGGCTCGGAGTACATTAACGACTTCGACTACAACAACCGCACCTACCGGGTATTTGTGCAGGCCGATCAGCCGTTCCGCATGAATGCCGGCGATCTGCACAGCTACTATGTGCGCTCCGACGGCGGCCAGATGGTGCCGCTGGACAATCTGGTAGCGGTGAGCGAGAGCGCGGGTCCGCCGGTGATAGAGCACTACAATCTTTTCCGCGCGGTGGAGATCGACGGCTCGGCAGCGACGGGCTACAGTTCGGGCCAGGCCATTGCAGGCATGGAGAAGCTGGCAACCGACAATATGATGCGCGGCATGAAGTATGAATGGACGGGCTTGACGCTGGACGAGATCGAATCGGGCGGCAAGGCGCTGCTGATCTTCGGGCTGGGCATTCTGGTTGTGTATCTGACGCTCTGCGCGCAGTACGAGAGCTTCGCGCTGCCCTTCATTATTCTGCTGGCAGTGCCCATGGCGGTGCTGGGCGCGCTGGGGCTGGTTTCGCTGCGGGGCTATGCCAACGATGTGTATTGCCAGATCGGGCTGGTGATGTTGATTGGGCTTTCGGCCAAGAACTCAATTCTGATTGTCGAGTTTGCCGAGCAGTTGCGGCGCAAGGGGCGTTCGATTGCCGAGGCCGCCATTGAGGCCGGCGAGCTGCGTCTGCGGCCGATTCTGATGACTTCGTTCGCGTTTATCCTGGGCGTTCTGCCGCTGGTCTTCGCCACGGGGTCCGGCGCACTGGGCCGCCGCTCGGTAGGAACGACCATTGTGGGCGGCATGTTGCTCTCCACGATGCTGAACCTGATCTTTATTCCGGTGCTGTATGTGATTCTGAGCCGGCTGCTGAAGCGGGGCGCAGCGCACACCGCCGAAGAGGGGTTATAAAAGACTCGCCGCCGTGGGCCGCCGCAGGCTTCGAGCGCCGGTCCATAGCAGGAGGGCAATGCCAAGGTAAACAGCGGCGGTGGCGCTGAGGCAAAATCCCATGCCGAAGCGGCGCGACGCCAGTCCGATGGAGAGCTGCGCCGCTGCGCCGCCGAGCCAGCCGAGCGAATTCATGATGCCAAGAGCGGCCCCGCGCCGCTCGATCGGGGTCACGTCGTAGAGCGCAGCCCACAGATTCGACTCGTAGACGCCTTTAAAGAGTCCGAAGCCGATCATGGCGGCGAGCACGGCGGCAACCGTTGCCGCAAAACCGCTCCACAACAGAAACGGCGCGCCGCAAAAGAGTCCGATTGCCTGTATCGTCATGCGTGCACCGCGGTCGCCGCGTCTGTGGCGCACTCGACGATCGGCCAGCGCGCCACCGGAGACGACGCCAACGACGGAGGCGATCTGCAGGTATGCCGCGCCGCTGAAACCAGCCATGGACA
>JAKCDN010000238.1 GCA_021841795.1 Acidobacteriota bacterium
GTTTCCAGCGTCGATTCCGGCAGCGGAGCAGGAGCGGATCAAAGCCCGGATGCTGGACACGATTGCGAAGCAGGACCTGCCGGCGTATCTGCGCCTGGCGCGTTTTCTCGAGGTGAGCTACATTCCAGCCGGACGGGCGAAGCCGGGCATCGATTCGATTCCGGAGGGGCAGAAGTACTACCAGTTCCTGATCCGGCGGATCACGACCACGGACCTGACGGCGGACGAGATTCACCGCATCGGGCTGGAGGAGGTGCAGAAGGATGAGGCGGCGATGCTTGCAATCGCGCAGAAGCTGGGATTCCAGGATCTGAAGAGCTTCCGGACCAGCCTCAAGAGCAATGCGAAGCTGCATCCGGCGTCGGCGGCGGCGCTTCTGGAGGCCTACCGCGGGTATCTGAAGCCGATGCAGGCGAAGCTGCCGGAGCTTTTCGGCAGGCTGCCCAAATCGCCGTTCGAGGTGGTGGCGGTGCCGGCCTATGCGGAGAAGACATCCGCGCCGGCGTACTACCAGGCAGGGACGCCGGACGGCAGCCGGCCGGGGCGACTGTTCATCGACACGTATAACGCCACCGAGCGCAATCTGTATGGAGTGGAGTCGATCGCGTACCACGAGGGTCTTCCGGGCCATCATCTGCAGATTTCCATTGCGCAGGAGCTGACGGACCTGCCGGAGTTCCGGAAGTACGAGGGCTATACAGCCTATGTGGAGGGATGGGGGCTGTATGCCGAGCAACTGGGCAAAGACGCAGGGTTCTACCAGGATCCTTACTCCGACTACGGGCGTCTGGAGGCCGACATATGGCGGGCCATCCGGCTGGTAGTGGACACGGGGGTGCACAGCGAAGGCTGGAGCCGCGAGCAGATGGTGGACTACTTCCACGAGCACTCGAATATCGACGAGCCCAGCATCCAGGCCGAGGTGGACCGTTACATTGCGTGGCCGGGCCAGGCCCTGGCGTACAAGGTGGGCCAACTGGAGATTCTGGAGCTGCGGGACCGGGCGCAAAAGACGCTGGGGACGAAGTTCGATCTGCGCGCCTTCCACGACGAAGTGCTGGACTCGGGCGCGCTGCCGCTGGACGTGCTGGAGAAGCGGGTGGATGCATGGGTGGCGGCGCAGAAGGCGGGAAAGTAAGGCATGGACGCGGAGCCGCAAAGGCGATGGAGCGAGAGGGACGAGGCCTCCTGCCGGAACGCGCGGCGCTACAGAGCCCGCTCGCCCCGGCAGGAGGATGCGGCCGAGCCGGAGGCGGCGCTTGAGGCAGGCGGAAGGCTCGGGTAGGGTAGCGACACCGCTATCGGCAATGACGGCGGGGCATCGGACAACGCGCGGGATCGGGCATGATATTCTTTCGGGTTCTACAGCATGGCGGCTTGCGCCGCCGTATTTTTGCGCCGGCGCCGAGAGGCAGCGGCTGGAGAGGGTTGTAATGAAGCGTTGGTTTATTTTGTCTGGCCTGATACTGGCAAGTGCATGCGGGCTTTATGCGCAGGGGGCGACGCCTGCGGATGTGAATGTGTGCGACGTGGTGAAGAATCCGGCGTCCTATAACGGCAAGACGGTGCGCATCAAGGGCACGGTGTCGGCAGGGTTCGATGAGTTTGTGATCAAGGATGCGACGGACCCCAACTGCGGGTTCCAGGTGAACGGCATCTGGCTTTCGTATCCGGAGGGGACGAAGGCGAAATCGGGACCGGCGGCGGTGGTGACGGTGGAACCGGCGCACAACTTTGCCGGGACATACAAGGCGCCGGAGCGGACGCCGGTGACGCTGCAGAAGGACAAAGCGTTCAAGCAGTTCGACTCGCTGCTGTCGCAGACGCACCAGAAGGGCGCAGACATGTGCCTGGGCTGCACGCGCTACGAGGTGACGGCAACGCTGACGGGCCGGCTGGACACGGTGGCGGACGCGACGCTGAAGCGCGACAAGTCAGGGAAGATTGTGGACCTGGGCGGATTCGGAAACATGAATGCGTATCCGGCGCGTCTGGTGCTGGAATCGGTGTCCGACGTGACGCCGAAGGAGATCGATTACTCGAAGACAGACGCGATCACGAAGGGCGACGCGCAGACCGGGCCGCCGCAGGGCGGAGGCCAGGAGTTCGACGATCCGTTGGCGACGGCGAACAAGATGGCCGCGCACATGACGGGCAGCCCGGCGGCGGACGAGGCGCAGAAGGCGATTGCGGTCTTTCCGAAGGCGAAAGAGCAGAATGGCGTGAACATGATATGGGGCGTGGGCAACGTTGCGGCCGCGGAACAGGAGAGCGCCAAGGAGTCGCCGGACGGGATCGAATACAACTGCACGATCGACCGGGATCACCTGCCGGGACGATCGCTGCTGGTGGCTCTTTTCCACGTGGGCCAGCATGTGGGGGACCTGCGCAGCCCGAAGGCGGGCAACGAGGACGCGCCGCTGATCTATAACGAGAGCAACGCGTGGGTGGTGACATCGATTGCAGCGATCGTAGGCGGGCAGAAGTATCTGACGCTGCCGGGCGGCTACCTGCTGTGGAATGCAGGATGGTCGGCGGACGAGCGCAACGACAAGATGGAGGCCGCGCTGAAGGACTTTCTGGGCAAAGAGGCGGCATTGAGCCAATAGAGGCACGAGGCAAGACAGGGAGCAAGGCGCCGGGCGCGGAAGCGACCGGCGCTTTGACGCATATGGCCGGTTGCAGGCGGACTGTGCGCAGCAAGCGGCGTGCAGGTATTCTTGAATCTGCGCAGTAAATCTACCCCAAGGAAGAGAGACACGATGTCAGAGATCGCCGTTGAGGCGCCGGAGGTTCCGGCGCAGTTGCCAAAGGTACGCGTGGCGGTTCTGGGCGCGGGCAAGATGGGCGGCATTCTGCTGCAGGCGTTTCTAAAAGAGAACCTGTTTGCGGCCGATCACATCAGCGCGACGGTGGCGCACGCGGAGCGGGCGGTGGCGCTGAGCACGCAGTGGGGCGTGGACGTGAGCACGAGCAATCAGGAGGCGGCGCAGAAGGCCGACCTGATCCTGGTCGGGGTGAAGCCGTTCCAGGTGCCGGATCTGATTGCGGAGATCAAGCCGGCGCTGACGCCGTCGAAGATGATCGTCTCGTTTGCGGCGTCGGTGAAGACGCGCGCCATCGAAGAGGCGGCAGGGATGGAGATCGCCGTGGTGCGCGCGATGCCGAATACGCCCTCGGCGCTGGGCGCGGGCGTGGCCGCGCTGTGCCGGGGACGGCATGTGAAGGACGAGCAGATGGCGCTGGCGCAGCGCGTCTTTGAGACCGTGGGCCGCACGGTGCTGGTGGACGAGAAGCACATGGACGCGGTAACCGGCCTTTCAGGGTCGGGCCCGGCGTATGTCTATATCATCATCGAGGCGCTGGCCGAGGCGGGCGTGAAGGTGGGGCTGCCGCGGGACATTGCCACGCAACTGGCGGCGCAGACGGCGTTCGGAGCGGCGAAGATGGTGCTGGAGACGGGCTACCATCCGGCGCTGCTGAAGGACGCGGTGACGACGCCGGCCGGGTGCACGATCGACGGCATTCTGGAGCTCGAAGAAGGCGGGCTGCGGGTGACGCTGATCAAGGCGGTGATGCGGGCGACGGAGCGGGCGCGGCAACTGGCGGCAGGTTAAGGACAAGAAGATCGATAGCCCGCGGCGCAGGCCCGGAGGCGCCAAGAACGAGGTTGCAGGAGCAAGAGCCGCGCCGATTTGGCAGCATGCAGGGCACGGCTCAAGGCGCGCGCCCTGAAAAACCGGGCTACGCGGCGGGCGGCCAAGGCAGCGAAGAGACGAGCCGGACGGGCATCACCACGGAACAGCAAAGGGAACGAGGAGAGACGATGAACTTCCGCGAAGGAACGAAAAGGATGCGGTTTCTGGGGATGGCGATGACCTTCGCTCCGCTGCTGGCGTGGGGCTTATTCACGCTGTACGAGATTCAACCGGTGGCGACGCACTCGGGCTTTGGCGGCTTTGAATACCATATTCCCCGCAAAATCCTTGCAGCCGCGATCGCGCTTGCGGTTCCGGGCGCGGTGGTATGGGCGGCAAGCTGGGTGCTGGCGGGCTTCGGCAAAGATGTGAGATGAGCCGGGGTAGCGGAAACTGCGCCATGCAACGTCCTGATTGGCTTCCGAAGTATCTGCCCGAACTCGATGGACTCCGCGGCCTGGCCATACTGGCGGTGGTGCTGTACCACTGCCATCCGCGGCTGGAGGGCACCTGGATCTATGGGGCTTCGCTCTGGGGCTGGGCAGGGGTGATTCTGTTCTTTGTTCTGAGCGGATTTCTGATCACATCGATCCTGCTGACGACGCGCGACCAGCCGCGCTACTTTCATAACTTTCATGCGCGGCGGGCATTGCGGGTGTGGCCGGTGTACATACTGCTGCTGGCGGTGGTGTATGTGAACGCACCATGGTTCATCGGTCCGGGGGTGTGGGCGGCAATCAAGGCCGCGCCGTGGCTGGCGTACCTGCTCTGCGTGCAGAATCTGTTTCATCTGGCGCTGCCGCCGGCGATCGGGCCCACGTGGGCGCTGGCGATTGAAGAGCAGTATTACTTTGCCTGGGCGCCGCTGGTGCGGGTGCTGCGCCGTCCGTGGATGCTGACGGCGGCGCTGGGGACGACGCTCGCGATCTCACCGGCGCTGCGGCAGGCAAACCTGCACTGGCTGACGCCGACGCATACGCTGATCCATCTGGACGGAATTGCGTGGGGCAGCCTGATGGCGGTCGGCATGCACAACCTGCGGCTGAGCCGGAGCGCGTGGCTGAAGCTGGGGCTGGCGGGATTGGCGCTGGGATTTGCCGCGGCAGGCACGATTGCGGGCGGCACGGCGTATCTGGACTCGGCGCTGGCGGTGGGCTTTGCCGGGATGGTGCTGGCGCTGATCGCATCAACGGGCGCGCGCAACCCGGTGAATGCGGCGCTGCGCTCGGGGCCGCTGGCGTTCTACGGCCGCATCAGCTACGGCCTTTACATGATGCACATCGCGGTGTTTGTTTTTATCGGCTCGTTCGATGTGGCGATGAACCGCTACGGCGTGGCGGGCAACCTGGCCGTGGTGGCCATGCGCCTGGCCGTGAGCACGGCCGCGGCCGCGGTGCTGTGGTACGGATTCGAGTCGCCGATTCTGAAACTGAAGAAGCACTTCTGAGGCGAGCGGCGCGCGATCACGGC
>JAKCDN010000239.1 GCA_021841795.1 Acidobacteriota bacterium
CCCAGCCGAGGAAACGGTTCCCGCACCCTGAGGCGTGCGGCTGGTTGGAACAGGTTTGAATGCATGCCGCACGCCTGGGCTCTCAAGGAGACAGATGAGATACTGCCGATTTCTTCACAATAACCGTCCCGCCTATGGCGCAATCGAAATGCGCGACGATGCCTATGCGATCACGCGGCTGCTGGCAGCGCCGGAGGAGGATCTCAGCGCACAGATGGGCCCGCAAAGCACACCGCCCGCGGACTGCGACTTCACTCCCATGGCTCTGTCCGCCGCCGATCTGCTGCCGCCGGTCAAGCCGTCCAAAATCATCTGCGTTGGCCGCAACTATCGCGAGCATGCGCAGGAACTGGGCAATGAGATCCCCGCGGAACCCCTGCTCTTTTTCAAGCCGCCATCCTCGCTGCTGTCACCGGGAGGCGCTGTCGTGCTGCCCGCCGCTTCGCAGCGCGTCGATTTTGAGGGCGAACTGGCGCTGGTCGTGGGAAAGCGCACGCGCAACCTGGGCGCCGGCGAGGATTGGCGCAGCGTGCTGCGCGGCTTCACGCTGGCCAACGACATCTCCGCCCGCGACCTGCAGAAGAAAGACATACAGTGGGCCCGCGCCAAAGGTTTTGATACTTTCTGCCCCGTCGGCCCTTTCGTCAGCGACGAACTTGACCCTGACGCCGGGGTGACGATCGAAACCCGCGTCAACGGCGAGCTGCGCCAGCAGGCTTCCACGCGGGATCTGATTTTTCCAATTCCGCTGCTGCTGCGCTATATTTCGGCGGCATTTACCCTCGAACCTGGCGACCTTATCCTAACCGGCACTCCCTCGGGTGTGGGTCCACTCCATGCCGGCGACAGCGTGGAGGTCTCCATGGCGGGGTTGGGCGGGCTCATCAATACGGTTCAGGCGGAAGACCACTGACGCTCCACGAGCTCCCGCAGCCGGAGTCGATCCGGCGCAACCGGGTTATGCGTTGCGCAAAGGCACAGCAGCGCGTCTCACTTCGGATCGCTCACAAAAGCACGGTCCGGTACGAGGGCTGCGTAGCTCGTGCCTTCGAGCGTCAGCGGCGAGCGCTCAAAGTCGCGCAGGCTGTCCCAGTCCGCGGCCACGGCCTGCCAGCACACCGCGCCTTTGGCCAGCACGGTACAAACGGTCTCAAAGATAAATGAGCGGTTGGGATGCCCTTTGGGAGTTCCCTTTGCGCGCTCGATCCATACGGCGTGATCGCCGAGGGAGTAATTGCCTTCAACCGGTTCCCTGATTTTGTAGGTTTGCTTGAGTCCCTGAGCGGCCCCCGCGCCCAGATTCGCCAGATCGCGGGACTGGAGTATCTGTCCGTAACAGGCAAACGGCAGCGTCATCACAATTACGGCTGACGACGGCTCGCCGTGTTTCGCGGTGAGCGCGACCTGGATGCAGGCATTGCCTTTTTTTCCGCCCAGCGACTCCGGGTAGGGGACATCTGACTTGCGCGGCGGAGGCGGCGGAACAAGCGTCCAATCCTGAGGCAGGCTATAGCTGAATCCAATCTCGCCGTCCTCCAGGTGGGCGGGCGGCGCAGAAGCGGCGGCCGGGGGCGCTGCTTCGCGGGCCGGCTCGATGCGCGGAGCAGCGGTCTGCGCCGTCAGCGCGACGCAACCGAACAGCAACACTGCCGCGGCAGAAGCGACTCTCATAGATCCACCTTCATGCGGGCAAAGGGTGGGAAGCGACGGGCTGCACGCGGAGCGGATCAATGAGCGGGAGGGGTACAAGGGCCGAGATTTTCCGTCATTTCCGTTTCCAGCGCACGCCGTCTCTGGAGTCTTCCAGAATCACGCCTTTTTCCGCCAGTTCCGTCCGAATGGCATCGGACCGAGCGAAGTTGCGCGCCTTCTTCGCCGCCGTCCGCTCCGCCACCAGCGCCTCGATCCGGTCATCGGTCAGCGACTGCGCGGCAATGAGCTCGGGCGCCACATCGCCGATGCGGCCCGAAGCCGTGGCCCAGTCGAGAGCGCGGCGCGTAGCCTCGGCATCGCGATCGTCCACCACGTCGAAGACGGCATCGAAATCGCGCAGCACCGGCAGGATCGCATCGCGGTCGCGGGTGAAAAACTGCCGCTGGTCGATGGCCGTGTTTGCTGCGCGCACCAGTTCGAAGATGGCCGCCATCGCATCGGCTGTATTCAAGTCGTTAGCGAGTCCGGCCAAGAAGTCCGCGTGCGCTTTCTTCGCGGCCTCCTGCATCGCGGGGCTTTCGCCGGCATCAAAGTCTCCGGCCGTCAGCCGGGTTTTGAAGGTGCGCAGCCGGTCGATGGCCTTGGTCGCATCGGTGAGACTGTCGAAGGTGAAATTCAGCGGATGCCGGTAGGGCACGGCGATCAGCGCGAGGCGAATCGCCGAGGCCTTGAAGCCTTTCAGCAGCAGATCGCGCAGGGTGTAGAAGTTCCCCTCGCTTTTCGACATTTTCCTGCCGTCGACGAGCAGGAACCGCACGTGCATCCAGTGCCGCGCGAACTGCACTCCGGTTGCGGTCTCGCTCTGGGCGATCTCATTCTCATGGTGCGGGAACATGAGGTCTTCGCCGCCGCAGTGCAGGTCGAAGCTCTGGCCGAGGTACTCCATGGCCATGGCCGAGCACTCGATGTGCCAGCCCGGACGCCCGGACCCGATCGGAGAATCCCATGCGGTCTCGCCCGCCTTGGGGGCTTTCCAGAGGGCGAAGTCACGGGCCGAGTCCTTTTCGTACTCGTCCACATCGACGCGGGCGCCGTCTTCCATCCCGCTGAGGTCTTTTTTGCTCAGCTTGCCGTAGGCGGGAAACGCCTTGAGGCGGAAATACCAGGAGCCGTCTTCAGTCTTGTAGGCCGCTCCGGCCTGGGCCAGTTTCTCAATCAGCGCGGCCATCTGCGGTATATGTTCGGTTGCGCGGGCGATGGTTTCAGGGGTTTCGACGCGCAGCGCATCGAGATCCTCGAAGAAGGCATCCACGAACTGCTTTGTGTACTCGCCGATGGGCACGCCGGCAGCGGAGGCATTGCGGATAATCTTGTCGTCGACATCAGTAATATTCATGACGTGGCGCACGGGGACGCCGCTGAGGCGCAGGAAGCGGCGCAGCACGTCAATCTCAAGAAAAGTACGGAAATTGCCGATATGTCCGTAGTCGTAAACCGTGGGCCCGCAGGCATACATACGCAAGGCCGTGCCGTCGGCAGGCTCAAGCGCATCCAGTTGTCCCGTGAGGGTGTTGTACAGGCGGAGGGTCATCGCGAACGCAATTGGTACGTGGTGCTGCTGCATTCGATTGTAGCAGCGGGACGAAGCACGAGACCGGCCGCGACTAGCTGAACAGGCCGGCGGTGACGACGCCGAAGAAGACCACGATGAGCCACCACCCGAACACGGCGATGTAGCCCGCGTTGCGCTTGACTCCAGCCACGGCGGCCAGGCCGATGCTCGCCAGCGCCGCCATCCAGATGGTGATGACGTCAAATGCCGTAGCCAGCGTGTAGAGCGCCTTGTTGGTTGCAGCGGGATCGAGGAAGGCGCCGGGATTGGTTGGGGCAAAATTCTGGATGTTGAAGGACTCCGGCGCCATGCCCGCGTAGATCACGACCACGCCCAGCAGCACCTTGACCACTCCCGGGAGCCATGCGTAGTAGACGACGGCGAAGACCTCACTGAACTTCGCCCTGCCGCCGAAGCCGAAGTTGATGGTGCCCATGAGGACCGCGGCGAAGACGAGCGCGTAGAGGATGGTGAGCGCCGGCCCGCCGATGAACATGGCCTTGGTGATCCCCTCCCAGAAGCCATAAATCCGCTCTTTCTGCACCGGAGTGGCCTGCGCCAACTGATCCTGGAGCCTGGCGTTCATGTGGATCTGGTTTTCCACGGTCTGCCGGATTCCGATCTTCTGCACCACGGCGCCAAAGAGGATGAAGCCGGCCAGCGCCATGACTATCAGCAGCGCCCACCAACTCCGGTTTCCGCGCCGGATGTCCTGGAAGGTCTGCGACGGCGCGGTAAATGTGCAGACGAGGCGCTGCCACTGGGTCAGGCCGGCGTTTTCGACGTGTGCGCTCGGATTCGCGTTCATGTTCTTGCCTTTCAGCGCCATTGAGGCCAGTTCCCTCACCAGGGAAAGCCACTTTACCGTCCATTGCGCTCGCCCGCAATTCTATTCCAGTTCCGGCTCGCGGGCCGGAGGATCTTCTGCGAGGAGCGACACAGCCGGCCCCGGGAGGACGAGGTTTAGCCGGCTCTGGCGTTGACTGCTACCGCTCGATGATCGCACCGGGAAGCCGAGGCGAGCCGAGAGCGGCGCGGGGGCGGAAACGGAAGCGGCGGCGTGGAATTTGCAATGCTTCTGGTGCAAGATTGGAGAAAAAGGCGAAGGTTGATGGAAGATTCAGCGGAGATACGGTGAAGAAGGCGGAAAAAAAATATTTTGGGTAGATCCTGCAAATAAGCTGTTTATTTTCAGAGGTTTGCGTGATGGCAAATCGACTAAAATATTTGTTTTCAATGGCTTGCGGCCAGAATCTAGACAACAAAGGGGTTAGGGGCGGCGGGTGGTGGCTGCAGGGCATGGCCTGCTGCCGGCGGCTCTTCGCTTTCCGGACCGGGTTGGCTGCTGACTGGGTCTATTGTGCGCCGGATGGGGGAAATTGTCGGCAAGGTTGGGAGGATTTTTTTGCGGGGTTGCGGGAGGGGTGGGGATGGCAGTGTGATGCATCCATCACGGCGAAAAACGCTACACGGCTAAGGTTTACGCTGTCCCAGGTGCCCGGAAGCGAGGCACCTGGGGCAACCATTTTCAGTGGGAGAACTGGCTTCGCTGGTGCGTGGGGCAAGCAGCTTCGTGCTGGGGATGCATGGCCTCCACGGTCCCCGACGGCGAGGGACCGTGGGAACCGTCAGTTGTTACACCATCATTTGTGGGCACCCGCATTGGGTACATCCTCATTTTTGGCACCGTCCTTTGTGGCCGGTTTGGGACGGCGAGGCTGGGGGCGCCGGCCGCACGGCGGTGAAGCGGCGTAAACGAGCGGGACGCAGCCGAGGCGAGGCGGGCGCGGCTGCGCTGCCCGCCCGAGGCGGCGAGGCCGGCTGGCCTGAACTACACTTTTCTCAACGGCCATCCGGGCTGGAGGACTTCATCTCTTGAAAACG
>JAKCDN010000240.1 GCA_021841795.1 Acidobacteriota bacterium
CGAGCTGAAGCTGGTGAAACATCTGGAGCCGTCGGCGGGGAAGACATAATGCGTCGGCGGGGTATCGGAGCTGCAGATTTCCCATAGCGCCAAGAGGCTCCGGGGAATTTTTCTTCTGGCCCCGGTGTAAAGATGCTATAACCGAAGTACCGAAAAAGGAGGAGTTTTCCGTGGCTCTTGCGATAGCTTCCCGTGAAGTGGATGGCGTCACCGTGCTCGATCTCAGCGGGCGAATCACCCTCGGCGAAGGCAGCGTACAGTTACGCGACGCCATTCGCGACCTGATTGCCAAAGGACAGGCGCGGATTCTGCTCAATCTGGGCGAAGTCAACTATATCGATAGCTCGGGACTGGGCGAACTGGTGAGCGCCTACACAACCGCGCGCAACCAGGGAGCGGTGCTGAAGCTGCTGAAACTGACGAAGAAGGTTCACGACCTGCTGCAGCTGACCAAGCTGTATACGGTTTTTGACATCTACGACGATGAGGCGAGCGCCATCGCATCGTACAAGTAGACGATTGCGGTAAGGGTATCCGGCAAAAAAGGCCATTCCGTGCGGGCGGAGTGGCCTTTTTGCGCCTGCGAGAGGTCCTGGCGCCGGATGCGCGAGCGACGGCAGTTCAGGTTGCGGACGCGGGCGCTTGCCGAGGCGCGCGGGCATGCGCCCTGTTGAGGCAGGCGGAGGCGGGATGCATCAGAACTTGACCTGCGGGGCGTTCTGGGCAGCGGGGCTGGCCTCAAAGTAGGCGTTGTTCTGGCGATAGCCGGCGATTCCCGCCCAGATGTTGTTGGGGAACTGAAGGATGAAGGTGTTGTAGTCGCGCACGGCATCGTTGTAGCGCATGCGGGAGACCTTGATGCGGTTTTCGGTGCCGGCGAGCTCGTCCTGGAGGCGCATGAACTGGTCGCTCGAGCGCAACTGGGGGTAGTTCTCCGTGAGCATGAGCAGGCGGCCGATGGCGCCGTCGAGCTGGCCGTTGGCGGCCATCTTGGCCTGAGGCGATTGCGCATTCAACATGCCGGCCCGCGCGTTGGCGATATCGGCGTAGACGCCGTTCTCTTCCTTGGTGAAGCCCTTGACGGTCTCGACCAGATTGGGGATCAGGTCGGCGCGGCGTTCGAGATCCGCATCCACGTTGGACCATGATTCCTTGACCACCTGGTCCTTGGCCACCATCTGATTGCGGGCCGTTACGTAGCTGCCGAAGACCATGAAGACGACCAGCAGCAGAACACCGACAACGGCCAGGGTAATTCCCAGTCCTTTACTCATAAAACCCGATCCTCCTTAAGAACAACTTTCCGTTGACCGCGATGCGTTATTCATCTGCGGCAGCGCGCCGCAGAGCGCAGGGAGCGAGGCCGCGCTACCAGCTTCCGCCGGCGCCGCCGCCTCCGAATCCGCCGCCGGAGCCGCCAAACCCGCCGAATCCGCCCCCATCGCCGCCGCCACCGAAGCCACCGCCGAAGCGGTTGCGATCCTGTCCGATTCCTCCGGACAACAGCCCCAAACCCCAGAGGCCGAAGAGGCCGAAGCCGCCGAAGATGCGCAGGACGTAGAAGACGACAAAGATGGCGATGAGGATGCCGCCGAAGACCCTGGCTCCGGAGGGGGGCTGCTGCTGGGCGAGGTCGCCGTCCGGAGGCGGTTCCGGCGCGTTCTGGAGGGTGATATGGGCGTCGTCGGCGATGACCTGGGCGACGGCGCCGACGGCTTCAGTCACGGCTCCGTCGTAGTTGCCGGCGCGCAGGTCGGGGATCATGGCGCGGCCGATGTCGCCGGTTTTGCCGTCGGGCAGAATGCCTTCAAGGCCATAGCCGATTTCGATGCGGTATTTGCGATCGGCGACGGCGAGCAGCACCATGGCAAAACGATTCTGGCCTTTGTTGCCCATCTTCCAGTGATCTTCAAGCTGGGTGGCGTAGTCGGCCGCGTCGTCTCCGTCCAGGTCGTGCACGGTGACGACGGCAATCTGGGCATGGGCGGGGCCGTGGTCGAGCTGTGCGCAGAGGGCGTCAAGACGCGCAACGGCCTGGGGCGAAAGCACGTGGGCAAAGTCGCTTACGTAGTCGGTGGGCTGGGGCAGGCCGGCCACGCTCTCAGCCCGCGCGGCAGCCGCCAGGGCAATGAAAAGCGCCGCCAGTACGAGGAAGAACGGTGTGAAACGCGCACGGACGAGGGCTTTCATCGCTTCTATATTGTACGTGGGCGGGGCAGAGAAAGTTCCGGAGCAGGGTTCTGTCCGCGCGGCGGAGCGAGGGCCGGGGATGGCGGCGGCACCAGCGCAGAGTTCACCCTGCGGAGAGGCGCAGCGGAGATTGTCCCTGGGCGAGCGGACAAATACACTGGGAGAAATGACCGATTCCACGATGCCAGCGCCCCCGATTGCCCGCAAGGAACCCAAGGAAACCCGGCTGCACGGCGTGGTGCTGAGCGACGACTACGCCTGGCTGCGCGACAAAGAGAGCCCCGAGGTGACGGCTTATCTGGAAGCCGAAAACGCCTACGCGGAAGCGGTGATGGCTCCGCAGGCAGGGCTGCGCGAAGAGCTTTACCGGGAGATGCTGAGCCACATCAAGCAGACGGACATTTCGGTTGCGTACCGCGACGGCGACTGGTGGTACTACGCGCGGACGGAGGAGGGACTGCAGTACTCGATCTATTGCCGCAGACGGGGCGGCGCGGCGGGCCCGGACGAGGGTGCGGCCGAAGAGGTGCTGCTGGACGGCAATGAACTGGCAAAGGGGCACAGTTTTTTTGCCGTTGGGGATACGGACATTACGGATGACGGCCGCCGGCTGGCGTATACGACGGACACGACCGGTTTCCGGCAGTACACGCTGCACATCAAGGATCTCGTGACCGGGGCGACGGTTGAGAATGTTGCCGAGCGCGCGGGGTCGGTGGTGTGGGCTGCCGACAACAGCACGCTGTTCTACACCGTGGAGGACGAGCAGCAGAAGCGACAGCACCAGCTTTTCCGCAGCGGCTTCGGAGGGGCTTCCGCAGCCGTGCTGGTGTATCAGGAGGACGACGAACGCTTCAATATCGCCGCCGGGCGCACGCGGGACGGCCGGTACATGGTGCTGGAGATTGCCAGCCACACCACGAGCGAGTCGCGCTTTGTCGCCGCGGACGATCCGGGTGGAGCATGGCGCACCATCGCGCCGCGCGAGGACGGACACGAGTACTCCGTCGACCACCGCAACGGTCTCTGGTTCATCCGCAGCAACGACCGCGGGCGCAACTTCCGGCTGGTGACGGCGCCGGTGGAGACGCCGGGGCGCGAGCACTGGACGGAGCGCATAGCGCACCGCGAAGCGGTGATGATCGAGGACGTGAGCCTGTTTGCCGGCTTCTTTATCGCCAGCGAGCGCGAAGACGGGCTGCCGCGGCTGCGGGTGTGGAGGTTTGCGGGCGACGGTCCGGAGGCGGCTGCGGGCGGAGAGATTGTGTTTCCGGAGCCGGCCTACAGCGCGCATGCGCACGTGAACCGCATGTTCGCCACGAATACGTTCCGCTATGGGTACCAGTCGCTGGTGACGCCCGATTCAGTGTATGAGTATGACGTGGAGACGGGGCTGTCGCGGCTGCTGAAGCAGCGGGAGATTCCGGGCGGCTTCGAGCGCGCGCTTTATGCCAGCGAGCGCGTGCATGCCACGGCGCGCGATGGCGTGAAGGTTCCGATCTCGCTGGTTTACCGCAGGGACCGGTTTGCGCAGGGCGCGGCGGGCGGCAATCCGCTGTATGTTTACGGCTACGGATCGTACGGATACGCGCTGCCGCTGGGCTTCAGTTCCAACCGGCTGAGCCTGCTGGACCGCGGGGTGGTGATGGCGTATGCGCATATCCGCGGCGGCGGCGACCTGGGCAAGCCGTGGCACGACGCGGGCAAGATGCTGACGAAGCGTAACAGCTTCACGGACTTTATCGCGTGCGTGGAGCATCTGACGGCAACAGGATACGGGGATGCGGCGCGGGTGGCGATCGAAGGCGGATCGGCGGGCGGTTTGCTGATGGGAGCGGTCGCCAATATGCGCCCCGAACTCTTTCGCGCCGTGGTGTCGCACGTTCCGTTTGTGGACGTGATGAATACGATGCTGGATGCATCGCTGCCGCTCACGGTGCCCGAATACGAGGAGTGGGGCGATCCGAACCGGGAAGAGTACTTCCGCGTGATGCTGAGCTATTCGCCCTACGACAATCTGCGCGCGGCGGCGTACCCGGCGATGCTGGTGAAGACGAGCCTTCACGACAGCCAGGTGATGTACTGGGAGCCGGCGAAGTATGTCGCGCGACTGCGCACGCTGAATGCGGGCAGCCATCCGCTGCTGCTGGTGACGAACATGCAGGCGGGGCATGGCGGCGCCAGCGGGCGGTACGACTATCTGAAGGAGATGGCGCTGGATTATGCATTTGTGCTGAAGGAACTGGGGCTGGCGTGATATGGTTTGCGGGGCCGGAGCAGCGGCAGAGATGCAGCAGACCGCGAGCGCCGATGCGAGCGGACGCGGCTGCGGGAGCATCGACCTCCGAAGCGATCCGCGAAGGCATTCCCTGCGCAGAAGACGGTGCAGCCGAGGGCGTATGGTGCGATTTGAGATAGCTGTCGCGCTGATGGCATTGATGGGCGCGGTGTGCGCGCAAGAGCCCGCACCGCAGCCTGCGGTCGACGGGGCGAAGGTTGCGCATGCGCCGGTGGTTCTGGTTTCGCCGCCGCCCGAGTACCCGCCCGCAGCGAGCAGCGGGATGCTGGGCGGGCGATGCGTGGTCTCATTGCTGGTGGACACGAGCGGCGCGCCGCAGGACGTGAAGCTCGTGCGCTGTTCCAGGGATGTTTTTGGCTCCAGCAGCGTGGCGGCGGTGGAGAAGTATCGCTTTCAGCCGGCGCAGGACGAGACGGGAAAGCCGGTGGCGGTCCGGGTGAACGTGGAGATCAACTTCGGTCGCACGGATGTGGCGAACGGCCCGATGGACAACCCGTCCCTGGGCACGTTTCGCTACGAGATCGACGCCCTGCCGGCAGGGTACTCCGCGATGCAGCCGGCGCAGGGCGTGGTTCCGCTGATCGACAAGATGCAGCTGCCGAAGCTGACCAGGTTTCCCGAGAAGGCATTCACGGCCGCGGCCTCGGGATTGAAGCGC
>JAKCDN010000241.1 GCA_021841795.1 Acidobacteriota bacterium
AGCCGCCTCCGATAGCGGCCTTCCAGATTGGCCCGATCGGCGAGGATGGGGCGCTGATGGTCGGTGCCACCACAGCGCGCCAGCGTGGTCTCCAGCTCTACCTGGAGATGCACCAGCAAGGTTTCCCGGGCTTGCAGGAGCAGGGTGCGCGTGGATTCAGTCTCAATGGCCCCTCCGCCCAGCGCCAGAACGAGGGTGCCGGCGCCGGCCAGACGCGCGATGGTAGCCCGCTCGCGCTCGCGGAATGCGGTTTCGCCTTCACGGGCGAAGATCTCGGGAATGCTGCAACCGGCTTCAGCGGCAATCACATCATCGACATCGATAAACTGCCAGCCGAGACGCCGGGCGAGCAAGGGGCCGACGGTGCTTTTGCCCGAGCCCATAAAGCCGGTCAGCACGATCCGGCGCGGGATCCTGGTGGCGCCGATGTTCTCGTGCATGGTCGTGGGTGCGGAGCGCGCCGTCATCGGTTCCAGTATAGGTGCGCCGGGCTCGGGCGGAGAGCCGATGCCGCTCGATCCACGGCGCAATTGCGGGACGATTGCGCCTGTGCATTGCCTGAGCGGCGCATCCGGAGGGCGTATCAGCGGGCAACCTAACGGCTGGGGATCGGATCGTTGTCGCGATCGGTGACCAAAGCCAATGCGGCCAGATTCCACGCGATCTGCGGGGCCCAGCAGTTGTCCGGCGCCCTCCAGCTCCAGTTGCCCTGGGCCACGGCAGGTGTATTCATACGGGCCTGGGAGCCGAGTTCGAGCAGATCCTGCGCCGGGGCGATGGCGATTTGCGCCACGCTGGCCTGCAGGGCGCGCATCAGCGGCCAGGAAGGCGCATCGTGGACAGGACCGACCAAAGCCTCGACCGCGGCGCGCTCCGGTTCCGACGCGGAGCTCCACCAGCCGGGCGTGGTGTCATTATCGTGGGTTCCGGTGTAGGCCACGGTCGCAGGCACGAACTGCTGCGGCAGGTGGGCGTGCGCGCCCACGGAACTGAAGCCGAACTGGAGCACCTTCATGCCAGGCAGGCGCAGGGCCAGGCGGAGCGCATCCACCTCCGGGGTGATGAGGCCCAGATCCTCGGCCACGAGCGGGAGCGGTCCGAGCGCGGCTTCGAGGGCGCGGAACAGTTCGAGCCCGGGAGCTTTGACCCACTCGCCTTTGACGGCGGTGATCTCCTGAGCGGGAATCTCCCAGTAGGCCTCGAAGCCGCGGAAGTGGTCGAGGCGGACGATGTCGTAGAGCTGGACGGCGCGGCGGATGCGCTCGATCCACCAACGGAAGCCGGAGGAGCGGAGCACGTCCCAGCGATAGAGGGGATTTCCCCATCGCTGTCCGGTTGCAGAGAAATAGTCAGGAGGCACGCCGGCAACGTGGATGGGGTTGAGATCCTGGTCGAGCTCAAAGAGCTCGGGGTGGACCCATACGTCGGCAGAATCCATGTTGACGAAGATGGCGACATCGCCCAGGATGCGGATGGCACTGCGGGCAGCGGCCTCCTGAAGCAGTTTCCACTGGCGGGCAAAAGCGAACTGCAATGCCTGCTCGACCAGGCGCTCGCGGGCGTATTCGGCGGCGGCCAGAGCGAGGGCATGGGGCTGACGGCGGCGCAGCGGCTCGGGCCATTCGGTCCAGGCGCCGGTATTGAACACGCGGCGCAAGACGGCGTAGAGGGCGTAGTCATCGAGCCAGGCAGCCTGGTCGCGGCAGAAGGACTCGAAGGCGGCCCACTGATCGACCAGACCGGGCTCGTCGAGGGCGCGGTCGAGGAAGCTGCCTGCGGCTTCGCGCAGCAGGGGGAGCTTTGTCTGTTCGACGGCGTTGAAGTCAACCGGGCCGGAGACGCCGGGCAAATCGGCGAGGCGATCGCCGCCGATCCAGCCCCAGTCGCGCAGGATCTCAAGACTGATGAGGGCGGGATTGCCGGCGAAGGCCGACTGGGCGGCGTAGGGCGAGTTGCCAAAGCCCGTGGGGCTGAGCGGCAGCACCTGCCAGATGTGCTGTTTTGCGGCGGCGAGGAAGTGGAGGAACTCATAGGCTGCCGGACCCAGGTCACCGATTCCGCCGGCCGAGGGCAGCGAGCTGATGTGCAGCAAGACTCCTGAAGAACGCTGGAACTCCATGGTGCAATTATCGCCGGAGCGGAGGGCCGCGCAGGGGACGGGGCGATCTGAGACACTGGATTGCGCAGAGACGCAGTCCGATTGCGCTGCATACAAGTTGAGGGAGCACGCCGTTGAAGATCCGCCATCACTTTTCTCGCTCTTGCCTATTTGCGTTGGTTTCGACTCTGGCCGTATTGCCGGCAACGGCCGGCGCCGCGTCCTCAACTCCGGCATCCGTGACGATCACGGATGGCTGGCAACTGCAGGACGTGGCCAAGGCGCCGGAACCGGGAGCGGAGGTATCCAGCGCCGCCTTCAATACGCGGGGGTGGTACGCGGCTACGGTGCCGGGCACGGTGCTGACCTCGCTGGTGAACGATCATGTCTATCCGGAGCCGCTCTACGGGGAAAACGAGCGGCCCGAGGTGATTCCGGAGAGTCTGTGCCACACGTCGTACTGGTACCGGAGCGTGATCGGCGTGCCGCGCGCATACCGCAAGCACCATGTGTGGCTGAACTTCGAGGGGATCAACTACTCCTCGGAGGTGTGGGTGAATGGGGTCAAGGTGGGGAGCACGCGGGGCGCATTCATCCGCGGGATCTTTGACATCACGGCGGAGGTGAAGCCGGGACAGCGGGCGGTGGTGGCGGTGCTGGTTGCGCCCCAGCCGCATCCGGGGATACCGCACGAGCATACGCTGCGCAACGGGGTGGGCAAGAACGGCGGGATTACCGCGATTGACGGGCCCACGTTTCTTTCGACGATTGGCTGGGACTGGCTGGACGCGGTGCGCGACCGGGACACGGGAATCTGGCAGAAGGTGTATCTTTCCGCGACGGGGCCGGTGCTGGTGAAGAATCCGCTGGTGACGACCGACCTGCCGCTGCCGCGCACGGACTCCGCGGACGTGGGCGTGCGGGTGACGGTGGAGAACGTGAGCGACAAGCCGGTAACGGGGCGACTGACAGGGACGATCGAGAATATCGTCTTTGAGCGCCAGGTGGAGCTGGCCGCGCACAGCACGGAGCAGATCGTCTTCGACGACAAGACCACGCCGGCGCTGCGCATGGAGCATCCGCGGCTATGGTGGCCGAACGGCTATGGCGCGCAGGAGATGTACCGGCTGCATTTAGCGTTCCGGATGGGTCGGGCGACGAGCGACGCGCAGGACGTGGACTTTGGCGTGCGCAAGATTACGTATTCGGTGCCGGGGACGGATACGCTGACGATCTCAGTGAACGGAGTGCCGATCTTCATCCGCGGGGGCGACTGGGGACTGGACGAGGCGATGAAGCGGATTCCGCGGGAACGACTGGACGCGGAGATTCACATGCATCAACTGGCGCACCTGAACCTGATCAGGAACTGGGTGGGCCAGAGCACGGATGAGGACTTTTACGAGCTGTGCGACAAGTACGGGATCCTGGTATGGGACGAGTTCTTCCAGCCGAACCCGTCCGACGGTCCGAATCCGACGGACCTGGAGACGTACGTGGCGAACGTGCGCGACAAGGTGCTGCGCTACCGCAATCATCCATCGATCGCGTTGTGGTGCGCGCGCAACGAGGGGTATCCGCCGCCGGAGATCGATGCGGCGCTGCGCACACTGCTGGCCGAGCTGGAGCCGACGCGGCGGTATCAGCCGAGCTCGACGGACGGAGCCGGCGTGCGCTCGCACGGGCCGTACTACTGGCGCACGCCGCGTGAGTTCTACAAGGTGACGGACGACTACTTCAAGACCGAAACCGGCAGCGTGAGCGTGCCGACGCTGGAGTCGATCGAAGGCATGATGCCCAGGAAAGACTGGGAGACGATCGACGACGACTGGGCGGCGCACGACCTGGCCAAGGGGGCGCAGCGCGGGGACCAATACCCGCTGGAGCTGGCCGCGCGGTATGGCAAGCTGGCCAACCTTGCGGACTTTGCGCGCAAGGCGCAACTGGCAAACTACGAGGCCTTCCGCGCGATGTACGAAGGGCGCAACGCGGAGCTGTTCCACCCCACGACGGCGATCATCACGTGGATGAGCAATCCGGCGCAGCCCAGCTTTGTGTGGCAGCTTTACCACTACGATCTGGAGCCGAATGCGTCGCTGTTCGCGGTGATGCACGCGTCGGAGATGGTGCACATCCAGCTCAACGAGGCCGACGGCGAGGTGCAGGTGGTCAACAACAGGCCGGAGGCGCTGCCGGGAGTGACGGCGCGGACGAGCGTGTACAACCTGAACGGAACGCTGGTTTCAACGCATGAGACCAAGCTGACCGCGGCGGCGGACGCGGCCACGAACCTGGGCCCGATCGACTTTGCGCCGCAGCTCTCGGAGGTGTATTTTGTGCGGCTGGAGCTGCGCGACGCGGGAGGCGCGCTGCTGTCGAGCAACTTCTACTGGCAGGCAAAGCCGGATCATCGCGACGACCTGACGGCGCTGAACGAGATGCCGATGGTGGCGCTGACGGCGAAGGCCGAGACGCTGGAAGGGACGATCGACGGACGGCGGCAGATCGAGGTGACACTGCATAATCCCACGCACAACGTGGCGCTGATGACGCACGTGCAACTGCGGCGGCGGTCGGGCGAGCGGATTCTGCCGGTGTTTTACAGCGACAACTACGTATCGCTGACGCCGGACGAGACGCGGACCATCACCATCGAGGCCGCGGAGAGCGATTTCCACGGCGAGGATGCGCTGATCGTTCTGGACGGATGGAATGCGACGGTGACGGCGGCGTCGTTCGGGCACATCAGCGTGGCGCCGAACCTGGCGGCCGAGCCGGACCACTCGCCGGCGACGGGGCTGCCGTTTGCGACCGAGGGGTTGCGCTGAGGAGCGCCGGACGGGAGCTGGCGCAAGTTGCCAACCGCGCGGGGCGGGCAGGGTCAAAAGCGGTCTTTTGCACCGGAGGTGGTGCAAAAGACCGCTTTTTTGCACTGTGCATAGTGCATTACGGGGCGCCAGGCCGGAGAAAAAATATTTGGGTAGATCC
>JAKCDN010000242.1 GCA_021841795.1 Acidobacteriota bacterium
CCGCGCCGGAGGTGGGGCATGAGGACAGCGGATCGCATCAAATTGTGGCCGGTGGCTCTGTCGGGTTTGGCGCTGGCGCTTTCCGCGGGTGTCTGGGCACAGGCCACCGCATCTGGATCAAGCCCCGCTCCAGCCAGTCCGCAGGCGACTCAGGCTCCGTCAAGCACCAGCGCTGGCGCCGGAACGCCGCCTGCCACTGGTTCCAGTGCCGGCCCCGCAAATCAGAGCACCCCTGCCAAAGGTGGGGCGGACGCTTCTGCACCGCCAGCCCCCGGAACCCCGGTCGGCGGCGATGCTCCGCTGCCGGCCAAGCCCGCCACCACGACTACCGCATCCAACCAGGAAAAAACCTCGCCGTGCCAGGCAAATTCCAACAAGAAAAACAAAAAAGGCAAAGATAAAGCCAGCAACAAGACAGATGAGGCCGAGCCTGGTACAACCCCGGTAGGCGGCGACTGCAATGTGGAAGTCGATCCAGATAAGGTGGTTGATCCCGGCAGCGAAATGATCAAGATCCACCCGGGCAGCATCGAGGATGTCAGCGCCGTGGGAAACCGTAATATCGGCGGACGCGGCCTCGGTAACTGGTACTCCACCGATTCCGAGATCAAAATGGGCAGGCAGTACGCCGACGAGATCGAAAAAAGCACCAAGTTCATCACTGATCCCGTCGTTGGCGAATATGTGAACCGTATCGGGCAGAACATCGTGAAGAACTCCGACTGCAAGGTGCCGTTCACCATCAAAGTGATTGACTCCGACGAGATCAACGCCATGGCTCTGCCCGGCGGCTTCTTTTACGTCAACTCGGGTCTCATCCTGGCCGCTGACGAGGAAGCCGAATTGGCCGGAGTCATGGCGCACGAGGTCGCTCATGTCTGTGCGCATCACGCCGCGCGCGAGATGACCCGCATGAACTATGCGCAGATCGGCATGGTGCCGCTCATGATCTTGCTGCCGTATGACTTGACCGGATTGGGCATCTATGAGGGAACGCAACTTGCCATCCCCATCGCCTTCCTCCAGTTCTCCCGCGACTTCGAGGCCCAGGCTGATTATCTGGGCGTCCAGTACATGTATCGTTCCGGCTACGATCCCCAGGCCTTCATTAGCTTCTTCGAGAAGATTCAGGCGCTTGAAAAACGCAAGCCCGGTCTGGTGTCCAAGGCCTTCAGCGACCACCCGCAGACTCCGGACCGCATTTTGCATTCGCAGGAGGAGATCGCGCGCATTCTGCCGGCAAAGCCCGAGTACCTGGTGACGACCTCGGAGTACGACAGCGTGAAGGCGCGGCTGGCCCGCATTGAGAACAAGCGCCGCTTGAACGACAAGAAAAGCATCAACCGGCCCTCGCTGCGGCGTGCGAGCACGGATGGATCGGGATCAGGAAATCAAACCAGTGACGGTTCGAGCAATCCTGACGACGGACCACCCACGCTCCATCGCCGCGACGATCAGAATTAGGCAGGGCGCACGCGCACACTTGCGGAGTGCGGAGCAATGAGCCGAGCAATATACGGTGCCTTTCCGCATCCGGAACCGTGTAGTCGCAGCGGGAATAGGGTACGGCCAGCCTGATTCTGTTGTTGCTGACGGGCTCGGTCCATCCCGGCCACCCTCGCTATACTGTTGGCTACGGACCTACCGTACCACTTGCCATGAAGAAGATTGTGATCGTAGCGGCGGTTTTCGTCTTCATCCTCTTCCTTACGAAGATTGCAAACCAGATTCCCCCGCCGCCGCCCACCGGTTACAGCTTTTGGCTCTATGCGCAGCACGTCGTGGAGTGCTCACCCACTGAGATCACTCTGGTGGATAATCGCCAGACCGAAACCCACCTCGACAAGGATGATACCTGGCCGTTATGCTCCACCTTCCACCACGACGACGTGCTGGATTTCTATCTCTCGCGCGGAGAAAAGACCCACTTCATTCGTGTTGAGCCCACGGCCTGGTGGCGGAAGGCGATGTAACAGCGCCGAGTTTGTGCATGAGCAGGCACAACCCAGGAGCCACGGGCCTGTCGGCAAGTGGGACCATTTGCAGTAAGATCGCTATGCGTTGGGGGCAACCGATCGTGCGGGCCCAATAGAATGCGTTTTTCCACAGGGCCTTCCGCTCCGCCCCCGTGGCGGAAGGCCTTTGATTTCCTGTAACTTCCGGAAAATCCTTGAATCTCCCGCTGAGGTCGCGTTAAATACTAGATTAACGGCACTTCTGCCGGAGATCGCTGGAGTAGAAGCGAAAATTGCCGGGAGGCAACCATGCGCAGCGCCGCAGCTCGTTCCAATCTGCTGGTTCCTGAAGTTCGCGAGGTAATGGATATTCGCCAGGCCTCGGACTATCTTGGTATCTCGCCCGATACGCTCTATAAGTACGCCTCTGATGCGTTCGTGCCCGCGTTCAAGCTCGGCAATCGCTGGCGCTTCAAGCGTTCGCGGCTCGACGAGTGGATGGACCGTCAGAGCGAGCAGCACCAGGGCGGCGAAGTCGATCCGGCAAAAAAGAAACCCGTGCAGCGCGAGGCGTCCAGCGGCCTGTAGCCTGCGGTCGATGCGCATTGCAGGTTGACCGCGCAAGCGCCCGCACGCGCGGTTGCTCTTTACATCTTGTCAAAGTGCCTGAAGCCTCCGGTGACCACCAGTTCCACTGAAAAGATGAGGAAGTTGTAGCAGGCGTGAACCAGCGTGCTCGCAGCCAGTGACCGCGTCTGCAGCCGCACCGCGCACAGGATCAGGCTGATGGCGATCAGCAGCAGAAATGGCCCCAGCGAACGGCCCTGCTGTTCAAAATGCAGCAGGGCAAAAGGGATGCTGGTGGCAATGGAGCCGGCAACCATTGCCGGCATGGACCATTGCGGGTGCCCGTTTGCATCGAGCGGCCGAGGCTGCCTGTGTTGAGCTTCTTCGACGATCCAGTCCCAGGCGGTTGCCAGCGCAGGCAGCAGAAAGCCGCGAAAAAACATCTCCTCGAAAAATGGCGCAATCGTGATGCCGAAAGCGAACATCAGCCACGCGGCCCCGGGCGAACTGATCATCTTTTCGATCGGTGCATTTGAGGGGCCTGGCATCAGCACCTGGTCGACAATTGCCAGGGCAAAACACCCTGACGCCACACCACCCAGATAGGCAAATCGGGAGCGCGCCACATCGGCGCGCCACTGCAAGCCGGTGAAGTAACCCTCATTCCAGATGAGCGGAAACACAAATAGGCAAAATCCCAGTGTGGCAAGATAAAGGACGACCTCGCCGACAAGGTTCACATCCAGGTTGGTCGCGGACTTGGTTGTGAGCCGCCATCCGAAAACGTGAAAGTAGGAGATGAGGCCGAGGAAGAAGACGAGAATGCCGAAGGAGACTCCGATGAGAAGTGTGAGCAGCAGGAGATGGCCAAAATGCGGAATGCGCGCCGGGCGTCTTGCCGGTGCCTGCAGGTAGGACTGGAAGAGCAACTGCTCCGTGACCGCGGGTTCAGCCTCGACCCGCCCTGGCGGTATTGCGTCAACCGGGCTCGCCTCGGCCAGAATCAGAGGCTCCTGCGCTGACGGATGACGAGAGTCGGATACGGGTCTCGATGCATCTTCATCGGCATCGTTGCCGGGCTGGGCCGGTGGCGCGTGCGGTTCGTCCTCGGGGAGGTTGATCATGCCGGTTTCTTTCTGGACTTCCTAAGTGAGCTTGCCACATTGGAGCTGCGTTGTCGCGCGCGTTTGTCGTCCGAGTGCGCAGCAGCGGCGTCCGGACTTGCTGTGGCGGGCTTGGCTGCGATGGCAATCGCCTCGTCGGGTTCGGCCTCCAGATGGCCTGCGCTCGCGGTGTAGTAGCGCCTGAGAAACTGGCCGGTGTAGGAGCTGGTCGCGGCGGCGATCTTCGCCGGACGACCCTCACCCACCACCCGTCCACCCTCTTCGCCGCCTTCGGGGCCCAGGTCAATCACCCAGTCGGCATTGCGGATCACGTCGAGGTTGTGCTCGATGATGATGACTGAATTGCCCAGATCGGCCAGCCGGTGCAGCACCTCCAGCAGCTTGCGCACGTCATCGAAGTGCAGTCCTGTGGTTGGCTCGTCGAGAAGGTAGAGCGTCTTGCCCGTCTGGCGTTTGGAGAGCTCGCGGGCCAGCTTCATGCGTTGCGCCTCGCCACCTGACAACGTGGTCGCGCTTTGCCCCAGATGAATGTACCCGAGGCCGACATCGACTAATGTCTGCAACTTCTGCCGCACCTGGGGCACATCGGCCAGCAACGGCAGCGCGTCCTCGATGGTCAGGTCGAGCACGTCGGCGATGGAGTGGCCGTGAAACTTCACCGCTAGCGTCTCCTGGTTATAGCGCCGTCCGTTGCATACCTCGCACTGCACGTAAACGTCGGGCATGAAGTTCATCTCAATCCGGCGCTGGCCGTCGCCCTGACACGCCTCGCAGCGCCCGCCCTGGACGTTGAAGCTGAAGCGCCCGGGCTTGTAGCCCCGCTCTCTTGACTCCGGCAGCATGGCAAAAAGATCGCGAATCGGCGAGAAGACCTGGGTGTAGGTCGCGGGATTGGAGCGGGGCGTACGTCCGATGGGCGACTGATCGATGCGGATGACCTTGTCGATCTGCTCGGCGCCGCGGAGCTCATCGTGCGCGCCGGGCTCCTCGCGCGAGCCATAAAGCGTCTTCGCCAGCGAGCGGTACAGAATATCGTTCACGAGCGTGCTTTTGCCGCTGCCGCTCACGCCGGTTACAACCGTCATAATGCCCAGCGGGAAGCGCATGTCTACGTCGCGCAGGTTGTGCTCGCGCGCGCCGGTGATCGTCAGCCACCTGCCGGTTAGCGGACGTGGATGCTCCCGTTGCAGCATGGTTGCTGTGCCGCTCAGGTAGCGGCCCGTCAGTGAGGCAGGCGATGCGATGATCTCTTCGGGCGTGCCCTCGGCCACGACACTGCCCCCCAGCCGTCCCGCGCCCGGACCCAGATCCAGCACGTAGTCGGCATGGCGAATCGTATCTTCATCGTGTTCGACGACCAGAACCGTGTTGCCCAGGTCGCGCAGTCGCTCCAGTGCCTCGATCAGCCGGTTGTTGTCGCGCTGGTGCAGCCC
>JAKCDN010000005.1 GCA_021841795.1 Acidobacteriota bacterium
CGACGTCCTCACCGGCACGGTCAATCCCTCCGGCAAGCTGCCGCTCAGCTTTCCCCGCTCCGTCCAGGACACCCTCGCCGTCAATCCCGCCCAGTATCCCGGCCTGAACGGCGAGGTCAGCTACTCAGAGGGCCTCGATGTCGGCTATCGCGGCTACCTTGCGCGCAACCTTCAGCCGCTCTTTCCCTTCGGCTTCGGCCTCTCGTACACCAGCTTCAGCTTCGACGGGCTCAAGGTGACCCGCAATCCCGGCCTCGCCGCCGCCACCGTCACCTTCACCATCACCAACACCGGCCAGCGCCCCGGCGCCGACGTCGCCCAGGTCTATCTCGGCTTTCCGCCCATCGCGGAAGGCAATGAGCCCCCGCTGCAATTGAAGGGTTTTCAGAAGATCCTGCTCAAACCGGGAGAATCAAGGACCGTCGCCATCCGGCTCGATCCCCGCGCCTTCTCCTACTGGTCTCAGACCTCTCACGCCTGGCAGATCGCACCGGGAGAATTTCAGATCATGGCCGGCGACTCATCGGCCAACACGCCCCTGAGGACAACCCTGACCGTCAAGTAAGCCGCGCGCTCACCGCTCGCCGTTCACCGGCGTCTTCAGCGGCAGCCGCACGATAAACCGCGTGTCCCCGGGATGCGATTCCACCGCGATCGTCCCGTCAAACTTCTGCGTGATGATGCGGTGCACAATCTCCAGTCCCAGCCCCGTCCCCGATCCCTGCGGCTTGGTCGTGAAAAACGGCTCGAAGATATGCGGCAGAACATCCGGCTCGATCCCCGCGCCGTGATCGCCGATGCACACCACCAGCCAGCCCGGCTCCGACCATGTCGAGATTTCGATCTTCGCCCCCGCCGGCGAGGCGTCCGCCGCGTTGTCGATCAGGTTGGTCCACACCTGGCTCAGGGCATAACCCCGCGTCTCAATCGTCGCCGGCGACGCCGCAAATCGCTTCTCCACCTGGATCTGCTTGAGCCGCAGCTTGTGGCCCAGTATCGTCAGCGTGCTCTGCAGGCTGTCATGCACGTCCAGCGCCCGGCCCGGCGTGCGCTCGTCATAGGCGAACTTCTTCACCGCCATCACCAGTTCCGAGATGCGCGCAATGCTCTCTTCGATGGCGCAGACCTGCGTAACGCTCGATACCAGTGCGCCGAACCAGTTCAGCGCGTCGGAGAAAGCTCCCGCGTCGAAGTGCTCCTTCGCGCACGCTATCTCCCGCTCGTTAAAGCCCATCGACACCAGCACCGGGCCGATCGTGTAGGCGTTTTCCACCCCGGCTCCCGCCAGCCACTCGCTCATCGCCTCTTCGGCGTCCGCCTGGTCCAGGCTGCTCATCGCCCGCAGGCTGCAGCCGCCCAGCGCGTGATCCAGCAGGCCCTTCATGCAACCGATCTGCTCCGGCGACTTCGGCTTGCCGCTCCCGCGCAGGCTGATCTCCTGCAGCCGCTGCAGGTTCTCCCGCAGTTGCGACGCCGACCGCCGCGCCGCCGCGCTCGGGTTGTTCAGCTCGTGCATCAGACCCGCCGCCAGCGTTCCCAGCGATACCAGCTTCTCCCGGTGCAGCGCCTCCACCTTGTACGCCTGTATCCGTTGCGCGCTGTCCCCAAGCACCGCTCCGCGCACCGACGGGCAGCAGGCCATCATCGACCAGAAATCCTGCGCGCTGAACCGCAGCAGCACCGAATCCTGCCCGGTGATGATCTTGAACGCCGATGCCGGACTGCCATGCAGCAGCGGCACCTCGCCAAAGCCTTCGCCCGCGTGCACAATCCCAACCAGCGTCCCGGCCCCGTTCGCCTCCTGGTGCTTCACCAGCACCTCGCCCGCCAGCACCAGCCAGTAATGCGTCAGCAGCGTCCCCGGCTCGATCAGAACCGTGCCCGACCGCGCCCGCACGCGCTCCACCTGCTCCACGCCCCGGATCGCCTCCACCGGCGTCCCCGCAAAAACGCGGGTTCCGGCGAGCGCATCCGCGACCTCGCGCAGCCGGATCGGCTCTACCTCGATCGATTCCCCGCTGGTCCTGGTTTCAGTCATCGTCCCCAAATCCGAATCCGCGCCCCTGACCGCCTCCAAATCCATCCCCTACTCATCACCGCGCCCGGATTCCGTTGTGCGCTCCGGATCTCCACCGGCTCATCGCCGTGGATTCTTCGTCTCGGCGTCTTACACTCCTGCCAGATACTGATGCACAAACTGCACCGCGATCGAGCCCTCGCCCACCGCCGATGCCACCCGCTTCACCGACCCGTGCCGCACGTCGCCGGCCACAAACACCCCGGGAACGCTCGATTCCAGCAGAAACGGCTCGCGCACCTCCCGCCACCACGCCGGCAGCTTCCCTTCCGCGCGCAGGTCCGGCCCCGCCAGAACAAATCCCTGCTCGTCGCGCAGAATCGACTCCGGCAGCCACGCCGTCACCGGCGCCGCGCCGATAAACACAAACAGCGAGGTCGCCGCGGACTCACGGCTCCCTGCCGGGCCCCGCAGTGTCACTGCCTCCAGACGGCTGTTCCCGCTCACTCCCACCACCTGGGTCTGCGCCTCCACCACAATATTCGATGTGCGGGCAATCTCATCGATCAAATATTTTGACATCGTGGCCGAAAGCCCCTCGCCCCGAACCAGCATCGTCACCTGCCGGGCATATTTGGCAAAGTGGAGCGCCGCCTGGCCCGCTGAGTTCGCTCCTCCCACCACGTACACGTCCTCGTCCTGGCACGCGCGCGCCTCCACCAGCGCCGCCCCGTAGTAGATGCCGCACCCCGTCAGCCGGTCCGCCCCCGGAACCTCCAGCTTCCGGTATTGCACCCCCGGCGCCAGCAACACGCAGTGGCTTGAAACCTCGCTCCCATCCGCAAGCTGCACAAACCGGTACTGGCCCTCCGTCCGCATCCCCGTCGCACGCTGCGTCACAAACTCCGCCCCAAACCGCGACGCCTGCGCCAGCGCCCGGCGGCCCAGCTCCGCCCCCGTCACTCCCGACGGAAATCCCAGATAATTCTCGATCCGCGAGCTCGATCCGGCCTGCCCGCCCGGCGCCAGCGGTTCGATCACCAGCGTGCGCAGACCCTCGCTGGCCCCATACACCGCCGCCGCCAGGCCCGCCGGGCCCGCGCCCACCACAATCAGGTCGTAGAACTCCTGCGCCGCCTGCACGCTCAGTCCCACCCGGCTCGCCAGCGCCTCCAGCTCCGGATCCACCAGCACCGAACCGTCCCCGAAGATCACCACCGGAAGCCGCCCCGCATCCAGTTGCCGGTCCTCCAGCATCTTCGCCGCTTCCGCGCTTCCCTCCACATCCAGCCAGCGGTACGGCACATGATTCCGCGACAGAAAATTCCGCACCCTGAAGTCGCTCAGCGACCAGCGATGGCCCAGCACCCGCAATCCCTCGTACGGCGGCCGGTAGCCCGCGTGCCAGTCCTCCAGCAGGTCCGTCAGCACCGGATACAGCTTCTCCTCCGGCGGATCCCACGGCTTGTTCAGGTAGTAGTGAATCCGCGCCGTATTGATCGCCCGGATCGCCGCCTCCGTATCCGCATACGCCGTCAGCAGCACCCGCCGCGCCTCCGGATAAATCGCGCGCGCCTGCTCCAGCAGCTCCACCCCCGTGATCCCAGGCATCCGCTGGTCGCTCACTATCAGCGCCACCGGCTCCTCCCGCGTCTTCAACTGCGCCAGCGTGTCCAGCGCCGCCTGGCCCCCAGCCGCCCGCATCACCCGATACGTGTTCCCGTACTGACGGCGCAGATCCTGCACCACCGCCTCCAGCACGCTCACATCGTCGTCTACCGCCAGTAGGATCGGTCTCGCCATAGCTAGAGTGTAGAGCCTGCCGCCCCGCCGGTCACCCGCATCCCACCCCCCTCTCCCCGCCCCCCGTCTCAGACCGCATGTCCCTTTTTAGTTAATGGCTTCCGCGGCCCCAGCCCTACGAATTGATGCTCGAAACCGGCCACAGGCTGTAAGCTCGGAAATAGCAGCTTCTCCGGGGCGCTGCCGCAGCACGTGCCCGGCCCTCCGGGGTTGATGGCTGAAGGAAAGTGTTCCATAATCGAACACCGCCAGGTGGCAGCGTCTTTCGGCCGATAGAGACGACAGGGAAAAAATAGCTTGAGTATGCGTTCTACCGTTGCCGATTTGCTTCTCTTGCCGGTTGTCGTTCTTTGATTTCCCCGATTGGGGTGCGGACGTAAGGGCTCAAACCATGAACAAGATCATCCTCGCGGATTCGCAAGCCATCTTCCGCGCCGGAACCGCAAAGGTTCTCGCGATGGACGAAGACATGCGCATCATTGCGCAATGCACCGATCTCGAACGCATGTTCCACGCCATTACCACGTTTCCCGGCGCCATCGTCGTCTTTGCCGCCTCTCTCCAGCCCGACTTTGCCCGCCTCGCCATTCTGCTTGAAACCACTGGAAGCCGCGGCATCGTCGTGCTTGAAAATGACGACAACGCCCCCAGCTACCTGCAGCGCGGCTTTCGCGGCGCCGTCTATCGCAATGTCACCGGAACCGCTCTGGTCGAGTGCGTCAAACGCGTCGCCGCCGGCGACACCTGGATCCCCACGCAGGCCATCCAGCCCGAGTCCCCTGAAGACGACCTCGTCGGCGCCCGCGTCCGCGACCGACTCACCCCCAAGGAAATGCGCATCGTCGCCCTCATCGTTCAGGGCTGCAAAAACCGCGAGATCGCTCAGCGCCTCAAAACCACCGAACAGGTCATCAAAAACTACCTCCGCTCCATCTACGACAAAACCGGCGTCGGCGACCGCCTGGAGCTCGCCCTGTTCACCATCCATCACCGCGTGCTCGCCAAGGCTGCCGCCGAGGCCGGCCACAAAATGGAAGCCGAGGCCCGCAATCAGCCCGGCGCCTTCGTCTCATGACGAGCCTTTAAACCTCTCGCTCTTGGTTCCGGCCGGAATCGCGGCGGCAAGACAGGTCTGCCCGCCCCGCATTGACGCTCTCACCCGCTGACCCGGTTTCCTTCAGACCAGCGGACCCGGCCCGCGTACAGGGCGCGGCTCCCGCGCGCTCTTGAGCCGCCCGCAACACCGCGCCGGCTCGCACGCTCTCAGCCCGTCATTCCCCTCGGCTCCGTCTCAGGTCGCATGCAGCAGGCTGTAGGTCAGAATCACCAGCACCGTCAGGCTCACCGCCGCGTAAAACCGGTCGTGCTCCAGCAGGAACCCCACCATCGCAATCACCACCCGCGCCACCGGCGTCAGCACCAGCAGCAGCAGCCCCGCCTCGATGATCGCCGCGCTGTCGCCCTCGAACGCGGACTGCGTAATGCCCGCCAGCGTCCGCGTCTGCGGCGCGCTCAGCACAAACGTGCGGTCGTGCACCGCCTCCGCGTGATGCCGCGCGATAAACAACACCCCGCCCGCCAGCACCGTCGCCGCCGCCAGCAGCACGCCCGCCCGCAGCAGTTGGCCGATAATGCTTTCCAGCCGATGATCGTCCATCGCCTACACCTTCCCCGTGATTCCGTTCACGATCATCTCCAGCGCCAGCGCCAGAATCACCACTCCGAAGACCAGCCGCAGCGTCTTCACATGCATATGCATCAGCAGCTTGGCCCCCAGCAGCGCACCGGCCAGAACCCCCAGCATCACCGGCATCGCCACCTGGGGATTGATGTACCCGTTGTGAAAGTACAGCCCCGCGCTCGCCGCCGCCGTCACCCCGATCATGAAGTTGCTTGTCGTCGTCGATACCTTGAACGGGATGCGCATCACCTGGTCCATCGCGATCACCTTCACCGCCCCTGACCCGATCCCCAGCAGCCCCGACAACGTGCCCGCGCCGAACATCATGGCAAATCCGCCCGGCACGTTGCGCACGCCGTAGGTCTGCGGCTTGCCCCCCACCGGATACGCGCCTCCCAGCCGCAGCCGCCGCGCCAGTCCGTCGGCCTCCACGCCTTCTATGTTGTCCGGCGTGCCTTTGATCGATAGGTACGCCGACTGCAGCAGCACCAGCCCGAAGACGATTGCCAGCGCATGCGTGCTCACGCGGCTGGCCAGGAACGCGCCCACAATCGCTCCCATCGTGGTCGCGATCTCCAGGAACATCCCGATCCGGATATTCGAGAATCCCTCCCGCACATACGCCGCCGCCGCTCCCGACGACGTCGCGATCACCGACACCAGCGACGCGCCGATCGCGTACTTCATGTCCACATGAAGTCCCAGCGTCAACACCGGCACCACCACCACGCCTCCGCCCAGCCCCGTCAGCGCCCCGAGCAGGCCCGCGAGCAGAGAAATCGCCAGAACCACAATTGTGAATTCAAGAACCGTCATTAGTTAGTTAAGATGCGCCTCACTGCCCATCCGTCGGCGCCATCTCCGGCGCCAGCTTCTCTGCCACGCTCTTGGCCTGCGTAAACAGAGACAGGTAATCCGGTCCGCCCGCCTTCGAGTCCGTGCCGCTCATATTGAACCCGCCGAATGGGTGCGCGCCCACCATCGCCCCCGTGCACTTCCGGTTGAAGTACAGGTTGCCCACATGGAACTCCCGCCGCGCCTTGTTCAGCCGCTCCCGGCTCGTCGAGTACACCGCGCCCGTCAGACCGTACTCCGTGTTGTTCGCCACCCGCAGCCCCTCGTCGAAGGTCGCCGCCTTGATCAGCGCCAGCACCGGCCCGAAGATCTCCTCCTGCGCAATCACCGCCTGCGGCGCCACATCCCCGATCACCGTCGGCTCCAGGAAATATCCTCCCGACTCCGTCGCCGGTGCGTTGCCGCCCGCAATCAGATTTCCTTCCCGCTTCCCCGTCTCGATGTACTTGAGCATCGAATCGAGCGCCGCCTGGTTGATCACCGGCCCCATATCATGGTTCGTCACCGGGTCGCCCACCGTCAGCGCCGCCACCCGTTCCCGCAGCCGCTCCACAAAAATGTCGTACAGGGGCGCTTCCACAATCGCCCGCGAGCACGCCGAGCACTTCTGCCCGCTGAACCCGAACGCCGACTTCACCACCCCGTCCACCGCCGCATCCAGATCCGCATCCGACGCCACCAGGATCGAGTCCTTGCCGCCCATCTCCAGAATCGTGCGCTTGATCCAGATCTGGCCCGGCTGCGCGTGCGCCGCCCGCAGATGGATGTCCAGACCCACCGGCCGCGACCCCGTGAAGGCGATAAACCGCGTCTTCGGGTGCTCGACGATCGCATTCCCGAACGTCGCACCCGCCCCGGGGCAAAAGTTCACCACCCCGTCCGGCATCCCCGCCTGCTCCAGAACCTCCACAAACCGCGCCGCAATCGTCGGCGCGTCGCTCGACGGCTTCAGAATCACCGTATTGCCCGCCACCACCGCCGCCGCCGTCATCCCCGCCATAATCGCAAACGGAAAATTCCACGGCGGAATCACCGCTCCCACTCCCAGCGGAATGTACAAAAGCTCGTTGCGCTCGCCAGGATACTGAATCGGCGTCGTCGCCGCGGCAAGACGCAGCGCCTCCCGCGCATAAAACTCCAGAAAATCAATGGTCTCGCCCACATCCGCGTCGGCCTCGCCCCAGTTCTTGCCCACCTCGTACGTCAGCCACGCCATAAACTCGAACTTCCGCCGGCGGATGATCTCCGCCGCGCCCAGCAGCAGAGACGCCCGCTCCTCCACCGTCGTCCGGCTCCAACCCTCGTACGCGCGCAGCGCCGCCGACATCGCCGCTTCCGCCTGGGCTGCTCCCGCCTTCTGGTGCACCCCCACCACCTGCGCCGGACGCGCCGGATTGATTGACCGGATCCGTTCCGCCGTCTTCAGGCGCTTGCCGCCGATGATCAGCGGGTATTCGCTCCCCAGGTGCACCGCCACCTGGTCCAGAGCCTGCTTCATGGCGCGCGCCGTCCCCGATTCGCTGAAATCAATGACCGGCTCATTCGCGAACACTCCCTTTGGAGCGCGAAGTTGAATTGCGGATGAAATTCCTGCGATAGCCATAATCTCCCCAGTTTACGGCAACTGCGCCGCGCCCGATTCCGCCCCCAACCGCGATTTGCAGATAATTTCCTCTCCAGGATGCATACTGCTTGCAGCAGCCTCCATCCGGCCTGCGTCATCGCTCCTTGACATTCCCATTCACCCGCGGCGACCCGCCTTCCCCGGCTCGCGTCCGGCCCGGCACAGCCTCTAACTCCTTTGCGGTCTAGATTCTGGCCCCAAGCCCTTGAAAACAGGAATTTTAACCGTTTTATCTCCGCGCATAATGCTGAAAATAAACAACTTATTTGCAGGATCTATCTGAAACATTTTTTCTTCCTCCCCGCGCTCAGTCCAGGCTGCCGCTGCGCTTGCGAAACACGATCCGCAGCTCCCGGCGCCAGTGCTCGCTCAGCCCCAGCAGCTCCCATTCGATCTCCGGCGACAGGTAGCGCAGCACCGGTTCGTTGGCCGGATGAATGCGCAGCGCCGGCGCAGCCAGCAACAGCCGCGGCGGCAAAGCCGCAATCGCCTCGCCCGGAAAATATCCGCCCCGGCTGAAGGCCGAAGCCTCCGCGTTCAGCGCCCGCACCCGCATCCAGTAGTCCAGCGCCTGCAGCGGAAGGTGCAGGTCTTCGTTCGCCTTCAGCTCCATCACCGTCAGCCGCCCGCTGCGGTCCAGCGTCAGCAGATCCAGCATCCCGCGGTCGCCGCTTGAAAACGCCGGCACCTGGTTGTAAACCGCATCCCCGCGCAGCTCCGGAAGCAGCTCCGGCAGCGCCGCGCGCAGGCGCGACTCCAGCCAGCGCTCCGGCGCCATGCGGAAAAGCGGGTCGGTGTGCGACCCATCGGCATGCCGGCGCTGAAACAGCTCGCGCAGCGCCTCGCGGCACGCCGCCTCGTTCTCGCCCGTCAGCGGCGTCGCGCTCCCGCCCGCGCCAAACATCACCTCGTCCTGCCGCGCAAACGTGTCCGCAAGCGCCCCGTGGCGCACCCAGGCAAACTCCAGCCCGTGCAGCAGCAGCCCCACCTCGGTGGCCGAGTGCGGACGGACCTCGATGCGGCTGCGCGCGGCATCGGGAGCCAGCTCCAGAATCCGCTCCAGCCCGCCCTTGCAGCGCTCCAGCGCCGCCGCCCCTGAAAATGCGTGCACCAGGCGCGGCTCCAGGTTCCCGATGTCGCGAAAATCGATCGGCGCCAGCTCTTCGCTGCGCTCGTCCAGCGCCAGCAGCTCGAACCGCGCGGCCGCGTGGTTCAGCCAGGCCATCCGCTCCGCCGTCACCCGCCACGCATCCGCCGGAACCACGACCTTCAGGCCGCCATAGTGGCGGCGCGCATCCCCTTGCCGGCGGCAGTAGTCCAGCCACAGTATCCCCAGCGTCAGCACCCCGTCGATGGCCGCTGCCGACTCGCCCTCACCCACGCCGATCACCGCGTCCGCGCCCGACCCCTGCAGCAGGCGTCCGCGCACGTAGGCGGGCCCGAAGCTGTGCTCCAGGTCCATCGCCGTGCGCAATCCCTCGACCTTGCTCCCGATAAAATGCCGTACCAGCGCCCGCTCCAGCACCCGCTGGTAGTTGCGCCGCGCCGTGTCGCGCGTAGTGGGCGCGCGCCGGTCGCTCGTTGACGCCAGCTCCAGAACCTGCGGCCGCGGCGCGCCCATCGTTCGCGTCGTCAGGCGCAGCGACTCCGCCCGCGCTTTCGCCTCCACCACGGTCCTGACCAGGTTGCGCTCTTCGCTCCACAGTTGCAGCAGGCAGCGCCCGTGCGCTTCCTCCACCGTGCAGCGCGCCGTCCGCAGGTCGAACAGCACCCGCCCGTCCTCCAGGACCGCCGCCGCCGGATGCGCGGCTAGAAACGATGCAATCGTCTTCACCAGCTCCGCCGGCAATGCCCCCGCGGCGCTCGCTCCCGATCGGTCTTTCGAGGCCCCGCCGCGCATCACGATCCTCTTACCACCCCATGCGCTCCCGCAGTCTGGTAATGTGCGCAACATGGTGCAACGAGTGCCACGCGTAGATCGCAAGCGTCGTCCCTAGATCGGAGCGGCCCCGCTCCGGATGCACCATGCCCCGGGAAAAATCGGCTTCGCTCATCGTCCCCAGCAAACCCACCCACCGCGCATGCTGCGCGTCCAGAAACAACAGCGAGCCTTCCACCGGCAGCTTCGAGTCCGGCAGCCGCGCCCACGCCGACTCATCGTACGGCTTGATCGTCGGCCAGTCCTCGGTCAACGCCAGCTTGAAGCGAATATAGGAGTTCGCGTGACTGTCGGCCAGATGGTGCACCACCTGGCGAACCGTCCAGCCGCCCTCGCGGTACGGCGTGTCCAGCTGCGCATCGCTCAGGCCGGCCACGGCGGCACGAAGCCGCTCGGGCAGCCGCCGCAGCGTCTCAATCTGCTGCGCGCGCGCCTCTGGCCCGCCTGCCTCCGCCGGCCTGAAAGGGCCGATGGGATAGCGAAGTAGATCCTGATCCGTCATGGGAAAAACGTTAACACGTCGCGGCCGGCGCGCGATACGCACTCAGGAAGGTCAGCGCCCGCGCGGCTCTTCAGGCGGCGCTGGTTACACGTGGTGGTTGTGTTTGTGCTTATGCAACTTGGTGCGGTGCGCCTTGGCATGATGCTGTGCAACATGGTGCCGCCCCTGCCCGTGGTGCGGATTGTGGGAGCGGTGGTGATGATGAAAGCTGAATGCGAACGCCTGGCCCGTAAGCACTAGCGTCAGCAGCGCCGCTGCAAGCAGATTCCTCATGGCTCGAATCCTAGCACGCGGCAAAATGCCCGCGGAAGCCCCATGCCCCGCCACGTACACTTCTGGGCAACTCGCTCTCCCGGCCTGCGCCCGGCGTACACTGGGGTTACGATGACACAGCATGAGACTTCCCCTGATCTGGACCATCGGCGCTGGTTTTTTCAAAAATTCGGCCTCACCGAGCGGCTCCTTGAGCGCTGTCTCGGCGAGGCGTTGAGCGCGGGCGGCGACTACGCGGACCTCTACTTCGAGTCGGTGACCGCCACCGCGCTCGGCGTCGACGAGCAGATTGTGAAGTCCGCCAGCCAGGGAACCAGCGCCGGCTGCGGCATCCGCGTCCTCAGCGGCGAGCGCACCGGCTACGCCTACACAGACAACCTCAGCCCCGAGCGCCTGCTCCACGCCGCTCGCACCGCCGCCCTCATCGCCTCCGGCCCCGCAAAACAGCCCATCCAGGGATTCACCGAGACGCCCAACGCCAATCTCTACCCCGTTCCGCTCGGCGGTTACAGTCTTGACCTCGCCGCGCGCCTCGATCTCATCCTGCGCGCCGATCGCGCGGCGCGCGCCTGCGACCATCGCATCGTCCAGGTGCGGGCCAGCTACGCCGAGGAGTTGCGGCGCATCCTCATTGCGGCCTCCGACGGCGCCTTTGCCAGCGATACCCAGCCCCTCTGCCGGCTGAACGTCTTCGTCATCGCCAGGGACGGCGCCCTCACAACAAAAGGCTCCGCCGGCGGCGGCGGACGCGCCGGCCTGGAACAGTTCACCGCCGGCAAAAGTCCCGAGCACCTGGCCCGCGAAGCCGCGCGCGGCGCCGTCCTGCAGCTCGCCGCCGTCCCCGCCCCCGCCGGCGAGATGGAAGTGGTCCTCGGACCCGGATGGCCCGGAATCCTCCTGCACGAAGCCGTCGGGCACGGCCTCGAAGCCGATTTCAACCGCAAAGGCACCTCCGCCTTCTCCGGCTTGATCGGCCATGCCGTCGCCAGCCCCAAAGTCACCGTCGTCGACAATGGAACCATCGCCGGCCGGCGCGGCTCCCTCAACGTGGACGACGAGGGCTCCGCCACCCAGGAAACCGTGCTCATCGAGGGCGGCGTCCTGCGCGGCTACCTCTCCGACAAGCTCTCCGCGCGGCTCATGGGCATGCCCAACACCGGCTCCGGACGCCGTGAGAATTACCAGTCCATCCCCATGCCCCGCATGACCAACACCTATATGCTGGCCGGCGACGACGCCCCCGAGGACATCCTGCGCAGCGTCCGGCGCGGCCTCTACGCCGTCAACTTCGGTGGCGGACAGGTCGACATCACCAACGGAAAATTCGTCTTCTCCGCCAGCGAGGCCTACCTCATCGAAGACGGAAAAATCACCGCCCCCGTCCGCGACGCTACCCTCATCGGCAACGGCCCCGAGGCGCTCAAATACGTCTCCATGGTCGGCAACGACCTCAAGCTCGACGAGGGCATCGGCACCTGCGGAAAAGACGGCCAGAGCGTTCCCGTCGGCGTCGGCATGCCCACCATCAAGCTCGACCGCATGACCGTAGGCGGAACCGGAAGCTAGGCGTCTCTGAAGCGCGCAACCTGAACGCACCGGCGCCTGAGCGTAGTTTGGCCGGCTCTTGCGCCCAACAGAGTCGAAACATCTGCCCTGGTTCATCGCCGCATTGCAGATTCACCACGCCAGGCTGCTCTCACACCGGCAGACTCTATGTGTGCCGGTTGTACCCCTGCGGCCCGGACATGATCAACCCGCTCTTCTGCCGCCCGTGGATATACCAGCAGCACCAGCCGGTCTCGTGGAGCTTGCCGCTCGACTCAACCAGATCGGCATATTCAATGTTGCCGTAAAAGTAAATCTTCTCCTCCCACTCCTCTACCCGCCGCATCTGCTCGGCGTTCTCGCAGATTGACTTCATCTCCTCGCGGCCGAACGTCTTCAAGGTCACGGACTCGCCCGGCAGCAGGATGATGGGCGCAACCGGCGGGTGCGGATCGGACTTGAAGGCCGGCGCCGCCGGCAACTGGAACTCATCGGCAGCAATCGCAGTGCCCTCGGCCAGTGCCGTCACGCGCGCCGCGGAGCGGCCCCGGTTCATGGCCACCGCCGAAAAACTGTTGGTCATCCCGGGCGTCGGTTCCGTGGTGACAAGAATCCACGGCCGCTCGGCTCGAACCTGGCTCTCAGCCAGCGCCAGTGCGGCCTGGGCCGCCTCCGCCGCGGCCTGGACCGCGACCTCCGCATAGCGCGTCTGCCGCTCGATCTTGCGCAACAGTGAGACCGCCAGCCACACACCCACATATGCAATCAGCACCAGCAGCACAACCGCCAGCCATTTGATGCGGTCCTGCAGAGGCCACGGAGACGGCGCCGGCGCCGGCGTCGCAATCGAGATGCGAGGCGGCTGGTAATCGCACGGACCGCTGGCGCACGGCGGATTGGCCGCCATGCTCGAATCGGCCGGCGCGCTGAAGGGCGCAGGCCCCGGCGCGGTGGCCGCGGGCGCCGCCGGCGCCCCCGATGAGGAACCCGTGGACGAGGCTGGATTCTTCGCCTGAGCCAGGCAAATTGCCGTAGCAACCAGGAAAACCAGCAGCGCAGCGGCGGGGAACCGATGCTTTGTAGACATGGCGACACTGTAGCACAGCAAGGATTTGCGGCGGCGCGCAATTCTTCCCCGCATGACGTTTTCGCATCAGCCTGGGAACCCGCACCGGGATTCCCGAACCGCGGCCCCGCCGCAAATGCACGCCCGTCCATGCCGGTTCTGCATGAGAAAGAAGCCCGGCCGGCCGCGCATCGGCAGCCCGGATGGAAGCAATCTGCGCTCGGAAATTGGGCCGTCCCGATCCGGACTTGTCGCCGCAATCAGGCCCTTGAAGGCTGGCGCTCACTCTGCGCGCAACCTCTTGCTCTGCCCCGGGCTCGCGCGCTTTCCCTGCATCGCAACGGCTCGCGGACCACCGCGCCGCCGCCGTCATGCTCGATCACACGCCCACCGGAAACGGCTTCGGGCTCGACTCCTCGGTATCCGCGCCCGTGCGCCAGCGCTCGAACCGGCCCTGCAGCAGGCTCATCAGGCCGGTATACCAGTAACCGATCACGAAAAGGATCAGGAACGGCGCCGTAAAGTAGTTGTGATTCGAAAAGGTGTAGATAATTGCCAGCAGAAAATAGAAACCCAGCAGAAGCTCGATCCACGGCGCCAGCTTCAGACGCTTGCGATACTTGGCGGCCTGCGACTTCTGCCCCTTCTTGGCCACGGCAAACTTCGGCGTGCGCACAAACGCGCTCTTGATGCCGAACAGCGCCTCCATGACCGCCTTCGTATTCGTCACCGTCAGGCCGATGCCCAGCGCCATCAGAAAAGGCAGGTAGTAGAGCGTCTTCTTCCAGTCGTTGGGAAACAGCTCGCGCTCGCTCATTACGTAAAAAACCGCTATCGAGAACGTGGACGCCGTGAACAGCGGCACGTCGATCAGCAGCATCTGGAACCATCCCTGGTAGAACCGGCAGATCATCGCCGGAATCAGGAACGCTGACATCACCACCATCAGCGGATAGCTGATATTGGCCGTCAGGTGATAGACGCTTTCGATCTTGTTGCGCAGAGACGTGTCGGAGCGGAAAACCTGTGGCAGAATCTTGATGCTCGTCTGGATGAGCCCCTTGGCCCAACGCGCCTGCTGAGTCTTGAAGGCGGTCATCTCAATCGGCAGCTCCGACGGGCACTCCACGTCCGGCAGATACTTGAACTTCCAGCCCGCCATCTGCGACCGGTAGCTCAGGTCCGTATCTTCGGTCAGCGTATCGTGCTGCCAGCCGCCGCCGTCCGTAATCGCCTGCCGCCGCCACATGCCCGCCGTCCCGTTGAAATTGAAGAACTCGCCGGAGCGGGCACGCGCCCCGTGCTCCAGCACAAAGTGCCCATCCAGCAGAATCGCCTCGATGCGGGTCAACATGCTGTAGTCCCGGTTCAAGTGCGTCCACCGCGTCTGCACCATTCCGATCACCGGCTCGGCAAAGTGATGAATCACCTTCATCAGCCAGTCCGCTGGCGGCATGAAATCGGCGTCGAAGATGGCCACGAACTCGCCCTTCGCCACCTTCAGCCCCGCGTCCAGCGCTCCGGCCTTGAATCCGTGCCGATTGGTCCGGTGAATGTAGACGATCGGATGCCCCAGCGCCGCATAGCGGTCCACCACCGACGAGGCAACCTCCCGGGTCTCGTCCGTGGAGTCGTCCAGCACCTGGATCTCAAGCTTTTCCCGCGGATACTCCATCGCGCAGATGGACTCCACCAGGCGCTCGATCACGAACTGTTCGTTGAAGATCGGCAGTTGCACCGTGACGTACGGCAACTCGGAAAAGTGCTGCGGCGGGTTCGGGTTGTAATTCTTCTTGTACTTGAAGTACTGGTAGCACATCGTGTAGCGGTGCACACCGTAGAAGGCCAGAAGGATCATCACTGCGAAATACGGCAAAAGCATCGAGGCGTCGAACCAGTTCCACGGATGCGGCAGCCTCGCGAAGGGATCGTTCAGCAGTGTGTGGATAAAATGACGCAGGCCGGACTGCGGAGCGAAGGCAAAAAATGCAGCGATCTCCCCCAACAGCCCCCCGAGCGGACTGGCAACAGCAGGCTGGGGAGTGAGGAGCGCGACGATCAGAGCGTTAGCCTCCGAACAAGGATACCGATCATTGTAAGCGATCCCGCCCTCCGGCCAGATCTCCGGCGCGCCAGCGAACCCGTGAACCCGAAGAGCGCTCCGCCGCCGCATCTCACCCAGCCGCCATGAGAGCGCCTGAAAAGTCACGAGAGCAGCCCGCCCACACCGGCTGCTGTAGCACCCGATCGGCGCCGCATCGCCGCGCACGCATCCGCATCCCGTCCATCCCGAAGCAGACAAAAAATCCCGGTTGGCTGCGAATCGCCTGTTGCTGTTTTCGCTGATTGATTGAGTATTGTTTGCCCCAAGTTTTCGAAGAGCGAACCCACTCCATTAAAGTTGATTAGCTTAGAATTGCAAGCTAAGGTTATGCACATGGTAAGCCACACGTCTTCTGGGGGACTAAAGCCTTATTTTGAGGAATTCCTGAGTGCGCTTAAGGTGTTGAATGGCGAGGATTCTGGACGAGGTGTTGTTCTGGCAGCGGTCGCTATGCTCGACGACATATTAAAAAAATGCATAAGGGCGTTTCTCATCGAGGGCGAGAGTGCCGAGCTGCTCTTGAATGGCCTCAATGCACCTCTTGGATCGCTGTCGGCACGAATTCTCTCGGCATATTCCCTCGGACTGTTATCAAAAGCAGAATACGAAGAGTGCCGCCGGCTTCAAAAGGTCAGGAACCTGTTCGCCCACAGCGTACATATCTCCTTCTCAGACGACTCTGTAATTGATCTTTGCGGAAATCTTAACTTGTATGCCAAGCAAAACGACCACACCCGCAAACATCCGAGAGCAAAATTTGAGATTGCGGCGGTTGGAGTCATTCTTGTGCTGACAGCTCGGCAGGAAGTGATTGCGACTCGGCGATTGAAGTATTCAGAATGGCCGCTACAATCTCACTTGTCAGAGATGCAATAGTCCAGAAAACTGGAGGCTGCATAACGATGAAAAAGCTTCCAATTGCGATTGTCGTCGTGGGTGGAGCATTGACCGCTTTCGGTTTTACGGGGTTTGATGCGTTTATCGATGATGCCGCAGGGTTGAGCGGGTATGCCGGTTGGGACACGGCATCTCGAATCGAAGTCGTTAGAGGAATCGCGCTTTTCCTCTTTGGCATGTACCTGCTCAAGCGCGAACATCAATAGCTAAACCCCGTGTGTGCAATACGTGTAGATACCGCATTGTCCGCGTGCCCTGCGTTTTTCGTGGCGCCAAAGAAATTCAGTAACCTAAATGTTTTCAATCGTACGAGATAGAATAGTCCCGTCCCTGGCCACCATTCGTTGCAAAAACAGGTGATTCGCAGCCATCCGGGATTTTTTGTCTGATTCGGGTTTGAAACGAATGGTGGCCAGGGACGCTACTGAAAAGTTGTGTCAATGGCTGAAAGTTCACATAAATCAGGCGGCTAATGGACTGGAGTTGCCCCCAAAGTTGCCCCCACGTTGTCTTTGCTAGAATCCCGTTAACGCCCTCATGGCGCGATGCCCGTTTCAGGAGATGATTCCGAACCCAAGCTCGTTCTCGCCGTAATTGCTATATCTTCGACCGGACAGCCGCCATCAACCTGTTTACAAAGGGTGCCGCGCGAACTGCGCGTTCCCGTTTCTGGTCTTCATCGCGGCAGCACTCTCCGTAACATTTGCCGCTCCAGCACCAACATTCATTCTCCGGCCTGATTGTGGCAAGATGTCCTGCAGGGCTGGATGGAGCGCAAGTTCCCGGCCAATAACCGCGCCAGAAGAGATCATTCGAGCGTTGGAGGGCAGCCGCGATGGCTTGCTCACCGGTTCTACGCTCACGGACCAGTTCTATTCCTGTTGCCGTTCTCCGATACAATCTGCGCGTTCTCAACCAGACAAGGTATTTGGCTAGATAGATTGCAGTCTGATCGAGCACCTGCTCGACGTGAGTGCGGTCGCCTGTGAACTTCAGCAAACTCCCCGAGTAGACGCACAGCGCCGGAAGTACAACTCCATTTACAGTGATGCACTTGTCTAGCCGTAGATGCTCACAGTCGCTCACTCGCGGCACCATGGGTGGGTCAACCAGGTAGGTTCGGGGCCGTCGTGAGTCAGAGAACTCCAGCGCAAGTACCAAGAATGGCAATGCCGTTCTCGTTAGGAGTTTCTCGAAGGGCAGTGGTGGGGCATCCGATTCGGAAACATCCAGCCGGCCAGCGTCAACTTGCACGGGGAGATCCCGATCAAGGGCGCGGACCACTTTTACTGCAATGGCATCTTCCGAAAAAGGACGGATGAAACCTATGTATGCGTGCGATGCTTCGCTTTTCTCCGGCACTTCGCACGATCTGAACTGATCGTATATTTCAAGCTCCGGCGCTGCGGAATGCAGCGCCGGAGAAAAGAGCGGATCCGTAACGGCGGCCAATTAGGCCCCCCAAAACGAATCGGTCCCGTGGGAAGCTGCGGGTATGGCCGTTACCGGAGGAACGAGCACCCTGTGCTTTTCAGGGCAGTCTTTCAGCCAGTCGAGGTTGTTGGGCCGCTCACCATCTGCCTTGGTCTTCAGGTACTTCTTGCCGTCGATCTCGACAACGATCACTTCTGCCACATGCCCGTCAGGGCGTTCCGTGTAAAAGGTATCGCCGTAGTGCCCGATGCGCTCGATAACCTCGGCTTCGGTGAACTTGTGGAAGGTGTTGCTCGGGCTGTAGCATCCCAAAGCGAAGATGTGCTCGTGCTTCTCGTGTTTCTGGGTACACGTAACCCTGTAGCGCGTAGCCATAGACGGACCTCCAATAGAGTCCAGGTGCGGGTCCGCCTATTTGGATGGTTCTTGCCGATCCCGATCACGTGCGCCATAATCAGGCTAGGGTACTATCCGGCAAAAACGGGTAGCCGGCGGAACTTTTCGCCACCAGCCGGTTGTGGTTCCAGCCACAACCGGCTTCATCGTCTAACGCCCAAGTCCTTTCTCAAATGTCTGGATTCGGTACTGAACCGACTCCGTCGAAACTCCGAAAATCTCGGCGATCTCCTCAATCCTGTGCCGACCGTAACGATTGAATAGCCGTTCAATGCCTTCGGCAGGCATTAGCACTGCTGCCGCAAACGCGTTCGCCTGCCACTCGGTGTCTTCGCACGCTTGATGCCCATTGCGTTCGCGGTGAAAAGCTACCTGGGAAGTAAGGCTCATGCCTGCTAGCCGGACAATCTGATCCGTATGGAGATAGGCATGTCCCAATTCATGTGCTACGGTTGATCGCGCCCTCACATGGTCCTTTTGAAGCAGTTGATACGTCTCGCCGCTGAGCACCACTTCAACAACGTTTAACTCTGAATTCCAGCGGGTCATTCCTTCCTGAGTGCAATCTTCAACCGCCTCGCGCAGTGCCACGGTCCCGCTTCCGCATACGACGGTTGAGTCGGGGAGTATATCGTCGTAAAAGCCCTTCGCATCGAAGCGGTCGAGCGGCCCTAGGTTGAGCAGCGTTCGGAGGTCGTGGGCGCACTGCTCGATCGAGAAATAGCTCCGCTTTCTATCGGCGCGAATTCCTGTGAGGGGACGATTCATGTTGCCTCTCCTACTCGAATAACTCCTGTTGATTCCGAGTCGCGATCTTCAAAATCTCATCAAGTTCTTTGTCCGAGAATCCGCCTCTCGCTAGAGCGACCAGTGCCTCCAGTTGTTTGTCACTGGCCGAGGCGGGATCCAATTCAATCATCTTCTTCTCCATCCAGGCAGTGGTTATCAAGGTCTTAAGGTCCAGTCCAAGAACTCGGGAAAGCGCCGGCAGTCGCTCCATCGTGAATGGCGGGCGCTTACGACGCTCCACCTCTGAAACGTATACTGCTGTCACGCCTAAGGCGTCGGCTACTTCCTGTAGGGACTTGTTCAGCCTTCTTCGATTCTCTCGAACGAGTTCTCCGAAGGGTTTGCCGGTCATGCTCCCCTCCTTTTCTGGGAAATTAGGTTGAATTTAACCTCCTGCCTCATAATATAAGGCAATGCCTCAGAAAGTCAATCGTGAAGATTCCGTTCATGATCGAGCCGGTCTCCGCAGCGGACCGGTGAATCCTGACTTTTGCCAACCTCATCGTGTTTCCAGACCGAATAACTCTGGAAATGTGGCAAAGGCGATTATGTGCAAATTCACCAACTGAAACGCCATAGCCCAGCCCCTTTTTCTTCGCGTCAGAACGAGCGCCTCCCTTACCGCAAATCATCTATGTTTAGAGGATTATTCGGGTTTATCCGCTAAAAACAACTGATCATAAGGCTGTAGTTGCACAATAATTGTAGTAAGCTAATGTTAGCGGATAAACCGTATTTATCTGCTAAACACGGAGGATCATGAAGACGAATGCTCTACGCGAAGCCCAGCCGTATCCGGTGGAGCAGGCGCTCCGCAAAGTGGGCGTCAACCTCCGCACAGCCAGGTTGCGGCGCGGCATCACTATCGAGCAAGCTGCGGTGAAGATCGGCGCGGGCCCTCGTTTGGTCACCGACGCCGAGCATGGAAAGCCCAACATCGACATCGCAGTTTACGCCGCGCTTCTGTGGCTTTACGACCTTCTCGGCCCATTCGAGGAACTGGCCAGTCCTCTCAAGGACGAACAGGGATTGCGGCTGGCCAGTCGCCGCGCGCCGATACGCGCTCAGAAAACCAAAGGACTGAGCAATGACTTCTAAGCGCCCGACAGAGTGCTTCGTCTACATCACGCTGCCCGGCGCGCGCGAGGCGATCACTGCCGGGAAGTTCGTTCTGAGTGAGACGCCAACCGGGGATCCAATCGGCCAATTCGTCTATGGACGCACATATCTAGCGAATCGTGATGCTGTCGAGATCGACCCCGTAGAGCTGAAACTGTCCGACCAAATCTACGAAACCGTTCGACTGAATGGAGTATTTGGGGCGATTCGCGACGCAGGTCCAGACTACTGGGGACGGCGAGTCATTGAGAAGCACGCCGGGATTACCAAACTCGGCGAACTCGACTATCTTCTGGAGTCGCCGGACGACCGGGCGGGAGCACTGGGCTTTGGAGAGAATGTCGCTCCACCGGCCCCGCGCCGCGAGTTCAACCAGACTCTCGATCTCGCGCGTCTGCAGGAGACCGCCGAGGCGCTGATGCGAGATGACCTCCCCAATGACCCGAACGCACCCCAGGTGCAGGACTTGCTCCTGCTGGGCACTTCGATGGGAGGAGCCCGCCCCAAGGCCGTCATCGAAGACGATGGCGCCCTATGGATCGCCAAGTTCGGGCGATCGGATGATCGCTGGAATGCCGAACGCGTCGAAGATGCGATGCTGCGGCTTGCGCGGCAGTGCGGCATCCGCGCCGCAGAAAGCCGTGTGGAGCGAATCGGCGGCAAGGACGTCCTGCTCGTAAAGCGGTTCGACCGCGCGCGCGCCGGAGACACTTACACCCGCAGCCGCATGATCAGCAGCCTTACTGTATTGCGCGCCGATGATTCAGCGACTGCGCGTGAGCGCTGGTCGTACATCCTTCTCGCAGAGGAGATGCGGCGCGTGGTTGCCGATCCGAAGGGAGACACGCGCGAGCTCTTCCGCCGCATCGTCTTCAATGCACTCATCTCCAACATCGACGATCACCCGCGCAATCATGCGCTGATCGCTGCTGAACGGAGCTGGATGCTGTCGCCCGCCTATGACCTCACGCCTGCCCCGATGGTCAGCCTCGATCGACGGAACTTAGCTATGGAGTGCGGCAATCAGGGACGGTTTGCGAACGAGACAAATATCCTCTCCGAGCACGCACGGTTCCTGCTTGATCGCGAGGAGGCGGAGAAGATCATCGCTGAGATGAAGGAACAAGTCTCGAAGACCTGGGAAGAAAGCGTCCTCGCCAGCGGAGCCTCCCAGCGTGATGTCGAGGCAATTCGTTCGGCCTTCGTCTATCCGGGATTCTCCGATCAGAGCTGAATCCGATGTGAGTCATACGGCGGCAAGCTCATCCCACAGCTTCGTCGAAGAGCCTCCGCGGACTCCCCAGAAATCCCATCATCTTGTGTTGCAGCCGATCCACGGCTTCGAGGCGAGAGCTCATGCCGGTGGCCTTCGCAATGGGAAAGAAACGAAAGCGGTAGTCGCGTGCAAACACGATAGCCTTCCAGTCCTTCTCCCTGCGCAAGACCAAGCCGAGGAATGCCTCGAACTCATCGGCATACCAGCCGTCCTCCTCTCCATCCAGCTCTACCAATGGATCAAACGACCAAAAGTGTGGCTTAGGGATAGCGGCCACCACGCGTGGACCATGACCAAGCAACGCACGGAAAAACTTGTCTTTTCTCACCTTCCCGAGATCCAGAACTATGGTCGTCGAGTTGAAAGGGTGCCAGCCATCCGTGGACGCTGCAATACCTCCGTCGGTCAAATGGTGCTCGTTGGCATGTGGGAAGAAACCATCCGGGACCGGAATCAAAGCCCTGGGGTTGTGAAGCACTGATAGCCCCTGCCCCCAGGGTTCAACGACATTCGGATCGTCCATGTCGTAGGCGAACAGCGCTGAATCCATGGAATCGGGCGACGGATCGAAGACCCGGCCCACACGCTGCACCTTTAACACATCGTTGCCGAAGCCGCTCTGATAGCCCATTCTCGTGAACTTCGCATGGGTGCCGCTGTTGGAGAAGACGATTGCGCTGATGTTTTCAGCGCTCGGAAGATCAAAAAACCCGGACGGAATCGTCTTCTCTCCTAGTGTGTGCGATTCGACCTTGGTGTTTGTGAGCACGAGATCCCCATCCTCACTCCAACCGGCCGTTTGCCGGCTCGCATAGACGTACTCAGCCAGGGCTGTATCGCTGAAATGGAGCGAGCCTTCGTCGTGGAAGGCCTGGATCGCAATCACCAGCGGCAGGCCAGCGCAGTGAGGCTTCTTCCAATACTCCTTGTTGAGCTTTGAGAAAAGAGCGCTTCCGAAGCGCAGCGGCAACTCTTCGCGGGTATATTCTCGCAGCTCATCTTCGTTCAGACCTTCGATCTTCTTGCCGTACTTTGCGATCACACCTGAGGTTGATGGATTGACGGTAGTGGCCTCTAAAGCGACTCGTACCCCGTCTCTCTGCACAATGAAATCGGGATTAGGGTGGCTGCGGTCGAGCATGAACCCGGATCGGCTGAAGTAGGCGTAAAGGTAGAGCTCGAAGAACCTGGCGTCGAATGCGGTCGTCTGCAACTGCTCTTTGAAGTTCCCATCGGGGTCCTCGAAGGACTTGAAGACGTCTTCCAGCATCGCGCGCGCGGCAACCGAAGTTGCTGCAGTCCGTACGCGTGAAAAGTTGGCATCGAGTTTGTGTTCCGGCACAACGAGGTCAAAGAGCTTGCCCGCTTGACTCAACTTTCCTCCAGCTTGAACCCCTACCCGAGAATAGATCACCCGCCACGGGCTGATTCTCGATCCGCCCCGCACCAGCCAACAGGAGATATGCCCCGCCCACGCCTGAGATTAAAGTTCTTCTCGCGAGTAGTACTACAACCTCGTTCGCATTCCGGACCGATCTCACGGTCAACCAGGTCCGCGATCAGCTTACATTTCGATTTCCCGGAATGAGCAAAAGTCTCAAGCAGAGGCGTTAACACTGCCGCCGATTCAGTCGCAGTCTCTTGGAGCGACTTGCCTCGAAATCTCCCCGAATTCGGCACCAGCCGAGTTCCGGCAAGCAGCGGAATTCCGTGCCGACGATCTTCTTTCTGAATTGAGAGTGCCAGTGCCCGAATATCCACTTCCTTGGCCTGTGCACATCGAGCATCGCGTTCAGAGCGTTGCCGGTGGCGGTGCGATTGACCTCTTTGTGCGCCGCCCCGTTAGCGAGCAGAGACCGTACCGCTTCGTCCGGCCCGTCGTGCGTCAGCACAATCTCCGGTTTTACCTTTGCATACAGATCGACCGCGGCCTCGAGTTCGGCAACGCGCAGCTCCTCGTCTCGCCACCAGTTCACGCCTTCGGTCCGGTGCCACTGATCCGACGACCAGGCGCCTGAGAGATAGAAAATCCGTATCCCGTCGATAGTTTTGCAACCGTAATCGCCGAGGTAGTTCCCATGCGACCTGGCGGCCTCCGGATTGTCGTGGTTGCCACGGATGAACCAGGCATTGCCAGGCAGAGGAGGAAGCGGCTCGTCGCCGGGAAACCCAATGCCGAAGTCTCCCAGCTGCACGCTGGGCTCGCCTCGAAAACGGGTAAGCAGCTTAAGGTATCGGTCTGTCTTGCCATGGATGTCGCCGATGACGATCAATTTCTGTTCCTTTTCTGTTGCGCCTGACCGCACGGGCTCGAATATGCGCACCGGCGGGTGTCTTGGATTCAATCGTCGCGTTCCTTCCCGCGCGGGGACACTGCCTAGCCGGGAACCCTTTCTTCATCGATGTCCCGCTTCCTGAGGTTAGGGCCAACGCAGAACAGAGCCCAATCGACGCCGACGAGCCCAGTGGAACCGTCCGGCTTGCCGACCTCGATTTCGAGCGGTTTGTACTGATACTTGCGCAGGAAGTCGTTGGCGAGCCTCACTGCGCTTTTCCGGTTGTAGGCCCGGACCGCGATGACCACGCCGGCGACTCCGGTGTTCGAGTTTCCAGCGTCGAAAACGTATTTCTTTAGCTTTTTGTCTGTCATCGCTTCCCCATATGCAGATGTGTTTACGGATCCCATCCGCTCCCGGTTAAAGCTGCTGCTTCAGTTCCACAGCCGCTTCAGGCAGAAGGCCCATTCTGCGCGCCATGTGCCTGGGAATGCGCACCTCGACCCGCATTTCGGGGCGGCCGGAGGGCGCGAACCGAACCGACGTTTCGAATGTCATGCCTTCAAGTTCGAGCATCACGCAGTCGCGCTCATCCAACAGATCTTCATAAACATGGAACCCTTGGCCGGTGGCCTCGTCCCGGGCGTCCTTAATGGTGCATCTCGTGCTCATTCCCTTATTCCTTTTCTGTTAATGTCGCTTCGCCTGCCCTTTATACGCGGTTAACCTATGGCCGCTTTTGGGTGATTACCGAGGATCTGCGGAACCCGCGGAAAATGGTATCTCCATTCCTCCTTGCGGATGCGGTTGACATC
>JAKCDN010000006.1 GCA_021841795.1 Acidobacteriota bacterium
CTGGCAAAGCAAGAACTTCCCCGGGTTTCGCCCGCTCGCCTTGCTCTCGGCACGCAGATGCCGGCCCATCTGCTCCACGCTGGGTACCGGTCTGCCCGCTGCGTTGAACACGCTCAATTTTGCCGCAATGTCTGTCGCGCCGCGCCGGCTGGCACGATCGGGCCACCGTATCCCCGGCACAGCGCGCAGGATTTAAGGTTACTTCTCGCATGAAACCTTCATGTCACCCCCCCTGCGAAGCGATCCTTTTCCTTCGTGTCCAAAGATCCGCATAATCATCTGGAAAGCAATGAGTTATCGCTCTCTTTTGGGGCCGTCATTACCCATCTTTCGTGATCCTGGCCCGCTCTTTAGCCTCTCCGCGCAGGGTTCCCGGTGAATTCTCCTTGCGCGACAGATCGCCCGCTGCCTACGCTTGGCATCGGTTCAAGTTCAGCTCTCCCGCCACTGCGCATCTCTCCGCATGGCATCTTTTCACAGGGCGAACCCGGGAGAAGCTAAGTCGAAACTGTGCTCACCGGAACGGGATCCAACGGACATCCCATTCACTGGAACAAACCCTATTGCACTACAGATTTCTGGAGGAGGCGAAAAATATGCAACAGTTGACCACCGGTCTTCGAGTTCCAATCCATCGCAAACGCAAGCTGTTCCAATCCATCCTGAAAAGCGCAATCCCTCTTTTCCTGCTATGTGTTTCGATCCATTGGGCGAGCGCCCAGACGTCAACGGGCGAAATGTCGATTACCGTTACCGATCCAACCGCAGCCATTGTCCCTGGAGCCAGAATTTTGATTACCGGCTCCAACACCAGCAATCTGGTGCGCACCTTGAGCACAAACCAGGATGGAATGGCGGAGGCGCCGCTTCTGCCGCCCGGAAGCTACGACCTTACGGTCTCTGATACTGGCTTTAAAAACACCAGGCGCAAAGGCATCCTCGTCAACGTCGGGCAGACGAGCGACGTCAGAATTCAGCTTGTGCCGGGTGGCGCGCAGGAAACCGTCACCGTTACCGCCAGCATACCGCTGATCGAGGATAAGACCTCAACGTTGTCCCAGGTAATAACCTCGCGCCAGACGCTCGAGCTTCCGCTGAACGGAAGAAGTTATCTCACCGTTGCCAATCTCACCGCCGGTGCTGTTCCCACCCAGGGAAGCAAAGACTCCTCTTTTAATTCCTATGGCAATACCGGCCTGCAGAATGCCTTTCTCCTCGATGGCGCCCGTAACGTGAATTACATTCGCGGTCTGGATAACTATCAGCGCGATATGGTCCGGCCTCCTCTTGACGCCATCGCTGAGTTCTCCGTTGACACCAGCAACTACTCGTCGCAATACGGCAACTCCGCCGGTGCCGTCGTCAATGCCATTACCAAAAGCGGCACCAATCAGGTGCACGGTTCGGCCTACGAGTTTCTTCAGAACTACGATATGAACGCCGCGAACTACTTCGCCCTGGCCGGGCAGAAGCCGCTTGCGGTTCAAAACCAATTTGGAGGCTCTGTCGGCGGTCCCATCCGCAAGGATCATGCCTGGATCTTCGGCGCCTATGAGCGTCTCGACAACCATACCGATCAGGTGAATCAGTCCGTGGTCCCGACGTTGGCGAACCGGAGCGGAATCTTCGGTTCAACTCCCATCTACAATCCCTTCAGCACCACCGTGGTTAACGGGCAGACGGTGCGCCAGCAATTTGCCAACAACATCATTCCCGCCGGATACATCAGTTCCATCACCTCGCAGATGCTGAACAATTATCCGCAACCCAACGTCCCCGGATCCAGCAACTTGTTCGTCTACAACGCGCCGCAGATTGATACCAGCAACAACGGCGTGGTGCGTGGCGATGTGCAGCTCTCCGAGAAAGACTCGATGTTCGCGCGTGGCTCCTGGGATTGGCAGGCTCTCGCTGCGGCTGCGAGCCTGCCGCTACCCACAAACACCCCGGTCGTCCGGACCATTCACAACAGTGGCCTCGGTTACGGCTATACCCGCGCCTTTAGCAGCACTCTGGTCAATGAGGCGCGCTTTGGCTACACCAGCATCAATCTCTCCTCTGATGCCACCCAGCCGCTCAATGACATTATTCCCGGTGCGTTAACCTCCTATATCGACAGCAGCACTCCGCAGTTCTCCATCAGCGGTTATCCCACCATCGGTGCGCAGGCCGGTTGCTGCACCAACTCTCCTTTGCACAAGACCAGTGGAGTCTGGGATATCTCGGACAATATCTCCAAGATCCTGGGCAAGCACTCCCTCAAGTTCGGCGGCGAGCTCCTGCTCATCAGAACAACCACTCTCGCGGCCTCCAACTCGCGCGGATCTTTCGGTTTCTCAGGTGTCTTCTCTGAGGATGTGCAGAGCCGCTCGAATACCGGAAGCGCGCTTGCCGACTTCCTCCTCGGAACCGCAAACGCCGTGACTCTCGGCAGCAACCTGAATGCCACCGAGCGGGAGTGGTACGGCGCAGGCTACGTTCAGGACGACTGGACCTTAACCAAGTCGCTCACGCTCAACCTGGGTGTCCGCTATGAAAGAATGGCGCCGCCCATCGAAGTAAGCAATCGCATGGCAAACCTGATCGTCACGCCTGGCGATCCCAACTTCGGTCAATACGTGCTGGCGGGCGATAATCGCTACCCCCGCTCCCTGGTTACGCAGAGCAATCTCGATTTCAGTCCGCGGGTGGGCTTTGCCTATCGCCTGCCGAAGATTCGGGATATGGTGATCCGCGGCTCCTTTGGCATCTTCTATGCCCAGGATTTTGGCTTGGGAGTCGGAAACACCCTGGCTGCCAATCCTCCTTTCAGCAATTACGGAGGCCTGGCCATCATTAGCGATCAGGTGAATCCGTCCACAGGATTCCTGGTGGCCCCGGGTGCGGCTATCACCCCTGTTCCACCTGTCTCCCCGAGCAGCTTCGTCTGGAATCCGACCTCCACTATCGGTCTCCAGGTCTGGGCCAATCAAATGACAACGCCTTACGTCGAGGAGTGGAACCTCACCATTGAAAAACAGCTCCCCTGGAACCTGGCCTGGCAAATCAGCTATGTCGGCAATGCGGGAATTCACCTTTGGGGCGTCAAGCAGGACAACCAGCCGCTCACAAACGGACCGGGGTCGCCCAATACTCGGCGGCCGCTGGCGCAGTACGCATCCGGATCGCTTGCCGAAACATCTCCGTGGGCAACAAGCAGTTATCAGGGATTTTCCACCAAGCTTGAGAAACGCTTCACCAATGGCGTCTCCTTCCTGGCGGCATTCACGCATGGACGGGCAATCGACTTTCAGGACGGCTCCGCAATGGGGATGTGCCTCGGCGGCACAGGATGCGGTGGCGGCGATACAGTGCAAAACGATTACAACATCGCGCCCCAGCGCGGTCCCTCCGATAACGACAGCGCGGAGCGCTTCAGCATGGGAGGGCAATGGACTCTGCCGTTCGGCCGCGGAAGATCCTATCTCCAGTCGGGCTGGTCATCGGTTCTCGCCGGTGGATGGGCCTTGGCCGGCATCTATCAGATTCAAACCGGGCTTCCGTTTACCGTGGTTCTCCCAACGGACAACGCCAACGCGGGCAATCCTTCGTGGCCTAACCGCCTTTGCAACGGCAACATCTCCAGCCACACCCTCAAAAAGTGGTTTGATACCTCCTGCTTCGTGAGCCCTCCGGTATATCAGTTCGGCAACGAAGGACGAAACGTGCTGTGGGATCCAGGCATTGACGATCTGGATCTCAGCGTCCACCGCGAGTTCCACCCCGTTGAGCGCGCTGACCTCGAGTTCCGTCTCGAGACGTTCAATTCCTTGAACCATCCCCAGTTCGCTCAGCCCGGCGCTACCGTCGGCACGCCAACATACGGTGTCATCACCGGAACCACCGGCAATGCCCGCATCGTTCAATTAGGTCTGCGCCTCACTTTCTGACGCGCAAACCGCTTCGGCAGTTCGTTTTGAAAATGCAGCTCCCGGGAACCTGTGATGGCCTTCTGGCCCATCCGCCGCAAGGCCATCAAAGATCCCGGGGCAGAAAGCGGTCTACCGATTGTAGCTGGATTGTAAAATCATGCGTGCTTCAACAAACTTTGGATTCCGGAACCGAAACAATTGAACTTCAGAGCATCAATACTGAGTAGGCTAAAGTCGTCCTCCGTCGCAGCAACTCCCTCGGCGCATTGCATGATTGCCGTTCTCAAGCATCCACACGTAGCAAACAAGGTAAGCGCATCCCCCCTGCCCGGCATCGTCAGCTATCCGGCAAATCTTTCCGGCGTGCATGGGACTGAAGTACAAACCACCGTCAGCTAACGCGCTCGTTCATTGCAGGAGAAACAATATGGCATTCGATAGACGGGATTTTGTAAGGTCGCTTGTAGCCTCGATGACTGCGCCGGCTCTGGCCTCGGCTATGCCCGAGGATAGCCGGCCCGCGGCAGTTCATCCGCCGCGCCGGCAGAAAAAACCCAACGTTGTCTTGATGATCTGCGACGATCTCGGCTACGGCGATCCGCATTGTTATGGATCCAATCTGCCCACGCCCAATCTCGACGCAATGGCCGAGCACGGCCTCCGCTTCATCCACTACAACTCTGCGCACCCCATCTGCTCCGCCTCGCGCGCCGGCCTGCTTACAGGGCGTTACGCGTTGCGGATGAACACCACCGGCGCCTTTGGCCCCACCTCAACCCACGGCACTTCGCTCGATGAAACTCTGCTCTCCAACCTCTTCAAAGGCAGCGGCTACAAAACCAAAGCCATCGGCAAGTGGCACCTCGGCAACAGCGGACCCTATCTGCCCACCGAACGCGGCTTCGATTCGTTCTTCGGCGTGCCCTACAGCGTTGACATGGATCCGCTGCCGCTGCTGCGTGACGCCTCGATCATCGAGCCCAACACGGACCGCAGCCTGCTTACGCCCCGCTATACCGACGAAGCCGTCAGTTACATTGAACACAGCGCCGGCGATCCTTTCTTCCTCTATCTGGCATTTTCCTATCCCCACGATCCGCCCATGGGTTCGCCCCGATTCCATGACAAGACCGGCTTCGGCAATCAGGGAGACGCAATCGCAGAAATCGACTGGAGCGTGGGCCAGGTGATCCAGGCGCTCGAACGCAAGGGCCTCACCTCCGACACCTTGGTCATCTTCACCAGCGACCATGGCCCCTGGTACCAGGGCAGTCCGGGGCTCCTGCGCGGACGCAAGGCCTCCACCTTCGAAGGCGGATTTCGCGTGCCCTTCCTCGCCCAGTGGCCAGGCACTCTTGAGGCTGGCAAAGTCCGCGATCAGTGGCTCTCCGCGCTCGACGTTCTTCCCACTCTGGCGGCCATTTGCGGCCTGTCCCTGCCGCAGAAGCCTCTCGACGGCGTCAATATGGAAAATCTGCTCTTCGACCGCGGCGTCAAACCCGAACATCGGCCGATTCTCTATTTCTGCGCCATGGGCGACGGCGGAAACGACGTGCACTGCATTCGCAAGGAGCAGTGGAAGCTGCGCGTGGCTCAGGGAATTGAGGGAGAAATCTACATTAATGACCGCACCACGGGCGCGCGCTCCAGTGCATGGCTTCAGGTCCCGGAGCTCTACAACGTCGCCCTCGACATGGCGGAGAGCTACGATGTAGCGCATCTGCATCCTGAGATCGTCCACGAACTGATGGCCAGCCTCGAAGAGCAGATGCCCGGTTTCCCTCCCAATGTCGTGGCGGAATATGATGCGCTCAAGCAGCGTAAGGGCGACTGGAGTACGCCCACCGGGGCTTCGCCTCGGCACAATCCGTATAAGAATCCGCCAACCTCGTATACTCCGCCCTATCGTCAGCCGCACTAGATCTTGCAGCCGCCAGCGGGCGGTCTACGCCCGCCGGCGGCTTCTTCTCTTCCGCAAGAGAGCAGTGTTGCATTCCGCGTGCATGTTAATCGCTCTTCCGCATCTACTTACTGGGCGCGGCCCTCATCCATTGCCTGCCTCTACGCCTGTGCGCAGGGCAGACAACCTTGCGCCATCGAGAAATCGTCGCCGGCGGCTGGCTGGTGCTGACAATGGCCGCCGCGCCCAACTGCTGGCAGCAGCATAATCCGCCGCTTTCCACTCTGCCCGCGCAATCATCGCAGGGAATTTTTTAGTGCCTGCCGCGCCGATGGCTCGGTGTCTCAGTGGGTACGGTACGTCACAATCTCTTCGCCCATCGGGGTTCCGCTTAAACGTGTGCTCTTGAGCAGTACCTCGAAATAGGGAGACTTCTTCTCCGGCAGTCGCCGAAATAACTTTTCCATTGAAGCTTCATTGGTCAGGAACTCGGCCGCGGCTTCGGTGGTTTGTGAGTCCGTTCCCGCAATCAGCAGAGTATCTGCCGTGTGACTCGGGTTTGGCAGATAGCCCACAATCGCGTATCCCACCACTCCGTCCGGCCGGAAGATCACCGGGTAGGAATCCTGTTCTCCGGACTGCGGGCTCTTGTTCCTCACAAAGGAGCGATCCAGCGCCGCGTTGTACTCCACCGTAAATGCGAGTTGGTCGTAGAACAGATCGGCCCACGGATTCGAGTTCTGTCCCCCAATCAGAATCACATTATGGCTCTTGATGGAGTCGGCAGAGTACTGCCGCGCGTATTCGAGTGTCAGCTTCGATGAAGACGGGTCCAGCGACCAGATCTTCAGCACCGTCCTGAAATCGCCCACGCTTGCGTGATCTCTCTCCATAATCATGGCCAGATCCGCCTTGCGGTCAGCGCTCATTTTCGCCGCCTGAATCTTCGATATATAGCTGTAATTCAGATACTCGCTCAGCGTGATCGGCTGGTTGGTGATGTTTTCAAGCAGCCCATACGAAGTGTCCGGCAGCACCACGTCCGTAGCCTGCGCAGAGTTCAGGAAATGCGACCACAACTTCGCCAATGCCGGTTTTCCTGCAAGCCGATCCTTCGCCTGCGCCAGCCTGCCATTCTGCCACCACAGCAGCCCGCATCCCGCCGCTAGCAGAATCGATAATGCCGAAACTAGTAGAAACGGCAGTTGCCGGTAATACGGAACCCTGGCGGATTCCTTTCCGTCTCCCGTGCCTTTGGGTGTCTGCTCTTCCGGGATCTCCTTCGTGCGCCAGCGGAAGACCGGCGCATAACTACCCCGCGGAATCTCAAAAATAAGCGGTTCGTCCGCGCCCTCGGCGGCAAAGTACCCTTCGATACGCTTGCGCAAGTCGGTCGCGCTCACCCGGACAATATTGTCCTGACTCGTGTCGTAGTTCTCATCGCGGCCGAAGATCGCATGCCCGATCTCTTGCTCATGAATGTCGGGATTGCTTTCTTTAAGAACCTTCGTCGAGACGTACAGCAGGAATTCGCGCGAACGCGCAGCACGCCTTAACTGCGAACTGGCAGCCGCGCGCTCAATGACCTTCCAGCAATCCTCAACATTGATTGCTTCTGTCTCGTTGCGCTTGGAACTCATTCTCGATAGACCTTCATGCGATGAAAGAAGATCTTATCATCGCGCGCGCTACGGGCGCACACGCGTTACACGTGCCTCTCTGCGCGATTCGCTGCAACGGACGATCTGTCTATAACCTGCGGGCTTTCAGAATTACTCTATCGTGGGTAATAGCGTGGCCACGTCGCCTTCGCCCGGATTGACGCGGATGGCGCGTAGTCGTCAAAGGTGCGCCGGAACGGCTCGCCCGGCATCGGATCCCAATTGCGCCATGAGCCCGGGTTGGTATCGGCGATGCGCGATCGCTTTCCCTCGCCGTTGCCGTTTACCGCGGCTACGCAATACTCGTTCCAGCTCTCCTGTGTGTCTTCCGTCGCTTCGGGCTTGGCCAGTGCCGCGCGAATCCCCGGCCGCGTGTCTTTGTAAGAGCGGCTGAGTCCGCTCCACAGCAGATGGAAATCTTGCTCGCCGGCCGCGCGCAGATACAGCCGGTACTCTGTCACCCCCAGCACCTCGCCCCAGCGGATCGTTGCCGCTCCGTCTGTTAGCTCCACCTGGATGCCGTCGGGTGGAGGCGGCGCGTCGTCAGTCGCGTAAATCGGATACTCAGGTCCCGGCGCGCTTTCGTGCTCCACATTCAGCGCGATTGTGCGGACGTGTATTTTCTTGCTCGCTGTGAGTCCGCCGAGAGAGCCCTCGGGAGTGCTGCTAATCGTGGCCAGCGTCCATGTCGCGCCGTTGTCCTGGCTGACTTCGAACCGGTACTGCGTGGCCGAGGCAACTGCGGTCGCAAACACCTTCGCTGCGCCGTGTCGATCTTCGGTGCGCAGCACCCGCGGCGAAACCGGAATCGGCAGTCCGTCAGTCAACTCCCATTGATGCTGGCCTGCCTGCAGGGCAACCACCCAATCGCCCCCGTCCCTTTCCACGGCCTGCGCTTCGCCGTCGATGAAGAAGCCTCTTTTCTCCGCCAATATCCCCGACGCAATGCGGATGCGGCCGGTCTGCGGCGCAAAATATTCCCCTCGCGCCGTGCGGCCTGCCGCCACGGTTCCGCTGAAGCCAAGCTCGGTGTCGTCCGTAGAAATCGTCAAGCCCTCCACCCCGATGCGCTTCCCGTGAAACAGAGCGAACGCACTCTCGCCCTTGCCCTGTCGAATCAATCCCGCTGTTCCGCTGAATGCTGTAGAGCCTTCCGCAAAGTGAACCGGGTCCGGATTGTCGAATACAAAATCGTCCACGTCGCCCGCGCGGACGCGGCAGCCAAACGCCGTGGCTTCTACCTTAAGATCGCTGCGGTGGCTCACCACCGCCATCGAGTCGCCTTCGCCGTCCATCCAGAATCCGCTTGTCTCCGTGGTCTCAACCTCGGTCCGGTGTGTATCCTGCGACTTCGCCGATGCTCCGCGCACAAATTGAATTGATGGCATCTCGTCGCCTCGGCGCACAAACCACGAGAATCGATGCGCGAGCTGCGGCTCAACCACCGCATCGTAGATCACAAAGTAGTCGTGCCCGGCAAGCAGCACGCTGCGGCTCACGTACTCCGGAGAAGAATACGCCCCGGCGCCCTGCCGCGGAACCAGCTCGGCAAACTGGCCCACCGTCAGGTCGTAGAACGGACGGCACAGCACGTTCTGCCCGATCGAGCGGAACTCGCCGTCTTTATATACTCCGCAGTTCGAGCAGTAGTCCACGTCCTGATCGTCGCGGTCGCCCACATCCTCCGTGCCGTGCGAGCTCAGTGATTTGCCCCCGGCAAAATAGTAGATGACGCCGCAACCTCCCTCGCTTGCTCGGCCCCACCGGTAATTCGGGCCCTCGTCGATCTGCTGCAAATGGATTGAGATCTCCTGCGCAGTGTCCACGGCGGCACGCATCACAATTCCGTACCCCGTGTACTTGCGGCTGCGCAGGTGTGGGTTGGTGCCGTGATTATCCGGTGCGCGATACGCCGCGTTCCACGGGTCGGCGCTGCCGGGGGCCGTCTCCATGTCCTGATCGGTGGGCCGTGCCGCCCACATCGCATGTTCGGCTGCCAGCGGGGCATACCGCATCAGGCACGTGCCCAGATACCACATGGACCGCGGCGGTACACGACGGTCGGCATGCGCTCCTTGGGGCGGATGCACCCGGCGCGGGCCCTGCCCTGTTGCCAAAACGCCCCATTCATGTCCCCTGTCAGTCGTCTGCAGCAGTTTGTAGGCCGCGGACGTTTCGCCATCGTACGGCGCTGACAGCGCATTCACCAGCCAGTCCGCCATCTCGGCCAGTTGCGGCGTCACAAATCGCTCCACGCCGTCAAAGTTCCTCAGCAGAAAATCCGAACGTACCGACGGCCGAAGAAACGCCCAGATATACGTACCCAGATTCTCCGTCCATCGTCCTCCGTATGCATCCCATAGCTTCACGTCCGGCCGCGTGTTGTAGCGCGTGCTGATCTCCACGTACCTCTGCCACAGATCTGCCCACACCTCCGCCATCGCGTGTTCGGGAAACAGGAATGACATGGCCGCCGGAACCGCCTTGACATCGGCCAGAAAGTTCGGATGCCCGCTCAGCATCGGAACCAGAGGCATGAACTCTTCGCCCGCATGCACGTAGGCCATGAATAGATACATCGCTGTCAGGCGCCGGCGCTGTGGCTCCGTCATGCTCGCCGCCATGCGATTGAATCCGTCTACCCACCATCCCTGCACCTGCCTGCTTGGCACCGGACTGAAGTTCACGATCCCTTTGCCGGGCAGGGGACTGGCTCCCCCGTTCTCTCGCGTACCGTTGATGGGCAGCGTGCCCACAAACGATCCCGCCATTACGCGCTCCTCCAGCTCCGCGGAGCTCTTTACTTGCCCCGTGGAAAAGATCACCGGCGCTTGCCGTAGCGTTGTTGGATAGTGTAGCTGCCAGTCTTTCACCACGTTCAGATCAATCGTTCCGTAGCGATTCTGCAGAAACTGAACATGGGACCCGTAGATAAGTCCCACCGCATACGTGACCCCGTCCTGAGTTACGCCCAGCGCTGCCTTTTCAATCGCGTGCATCGCTGCGATATCTTTGGCATGATCGTAAAATGCGATGCACGTGGACCGGCTGCCGCGCCCAAGCGGCCATACCCACGACAGCTCTTCGTCCCGGTAGAAATACTTTACGCGCAGCTTTTCCGATTCCACGTGGTCCGCATACTCGTGATCCTGCCAGTCGTCGGCTTTATCGATGAAGACGCCTAGCGCATCGCCCGAGCTCTCACCCCAGAAGTTGGCAAAGGTGCCGGTGCGGAACGCCGTCCACGTGTCGTAGATTCCCAGATCGAACGGCAGTTCGCCGTTCACCAGTGGCGTCGGATAGAGAGGCCACGGCTCGCCGATCGTCTCCCACGGATAATCCTCGTAGCGGCGAATCTTGCCCGACGTGGGATACGGATGATTCGGAGCCTGACGGTGCGTGACCGCGAATCCGCTCCAGCCGGACACGAATTCACCCGTCGTCTCCGCTCCTATCTCTTCCATGTCTTCACGCAAGCGGACAAAATCCAGTCCTGCCTCGCACTGCACCCGCGCTTTGTACCGTGCTCCGCTCTGTGATTCGTAAGCCAGCTCGTAGGCAATAAACAGCGGTCCACTCTCGACGCGCGTGCTCGTGATCTTCCTGATCGGATCATCCTTGAAGCGGAGTCTGGAGTCGCCGATCCATTCTCCGTCGCGCGATACCGCGAGAATCGGGCCGGGGGCTTCGCCAAGCACCTGCTGCGTGGCCGGAATGCGCACGCGTACTGCTCCCGAGTCCAGCACAATGCTGGTTCCCTCGCGCTCTTCCTTTACCTGTGGTGCGTGTGCAACCACTCGTGGCGACCAAGTAAGCACGAACTCCCGTCGCGCCCCCGATGGCAGATCGCTGAAGAAATTCAGCGACGCCGCCTCGACGCCGCCTTCGCCCCGCTTGACCGCGGAGAACTGAAATGGAATCTCCTCCCGCCCGTCCGTTTGGCTGTCGACCCGAGTCAACATCATGCGCTCCGGATCGACCGGGCTGCGAAACTCGATGCGATAGCTCAGCAGTGTGCGCGGCCACCAGTAAAAAGGGTGCTCAAGCAGATCCTCCACTACAAATCGGCTCTCATGCTGCGCGTCCCACACAACCGTGGGGCATAGCACGGCGTTGGCCAGCCCCATCCTGCTCACTGACGCCGCTACCGGCAGTGAAAGTGCGCTCAAACAGAACGATCTGCGATTCCAATTCGTCATGGTGGCTTTCTGTATCGGTCGGCTGGACCTCGGCAATGCGCACGGTCCTTTCTATTCTGCTACGCCCGCTATCATGCGCTCTTGTTCCAGCTTCAGAAAGCCGGCATCCCGGCCTGCGCCAGGTCTGCCTCCGCTGCCGCACACCTCCGCGCCGCATGCCGTCCGATCACATGCAGTTTCCGCTACCCGCTCTCCGCGCGGCAAGTAAATTTACCGTAGTCCCACGGTGAGTTCCGTCCCTGCCCGCGAAATCACTCGGGAAGTGCGCAACAACGTCCGTCCTTGCGCGTGTGAACCGGGTATCTGACGTCGTAGTATGATGCGGTTTCCGCCCGGTTGTTCTTCGATCACCGCCTGGTAACTGCCCGGGGAATCCGCCTTGATTATCACATCGGCCGGCTTTTGCAGCCTCAGAATAGATTGCCCGTCGCGCGCCAAGTTTCCGCACGATCCGCAGGTGAGCTTCTCCATCCTGCCCTGTGAATCTGCCTTCAGGGCAAGGACTCCCCAATGTACGACCCTGTGAATCGATGCCCGCTCATCTCCGCTGCGCTGGCCGATGCCCCGGCAATCTATTCGCTGCTTCCTGTTAAGGCTTTGAAAGTGAGAAGTTTGTGGCCTTCATTGGCTTCACCGTATGCTTACCGTAAACTCACTTGCGACCCAGCTCCCGACAGGTCACCATCAACTGTCGATTCGGAAACGGAGGATCCCCTTTTGGCCGCACAGTCTCCCGGATTTAATCATCCGGCACATCGCACAGATTCTCTTGCGTATCCTCTCCGCTGCCTCGTGCTGGCAGCCGCTCTGCTCTCGTCCTTGCCGGCCTTCGCGCAAACCGCTGCCGGCTGGGTCGCTACCTGGGGCACTGCCATGATGGCCGCCGACTCCGGGCACGGTGCGGACGTGACCGGGCAGACCCTGCGTCTCATCGTTCATTCGAGCGTCGGTGGCGACAAGGCCCGTATCTGGCTGTCAAACCGGTTCGGCGCTGTCCCCCTTGAGCTCGGCGCGGCCCACCTCGCCGTCCGTATCGATGCTGGCCCACTCAGCGCCGCCGACGGCAGTGCCATCCTCCCCGATTCTGATCGCGTCCTCACCTTCAACGGCAATCCATCGGTCACCATCCCGCCCGGCTCCACCGTCGTCAGTGATGCTGTCCTGCTCCGCGTGCCGCCGCTCACCGATCTTGCCGTCAGCCTCTATCTTCCGCAACATACTGAGGCGATCACCCTCCACGGCGGTGCGCAGCAGGTCTCCTATGCCGCCAACGGTGATCTCACCGCCGCTGCCGAGCTCGCCGCGCAATCCTGGCAGGAGCGATCCTGGTATTTCCTCACCGGCGTCGATGTCAACGCTCCGGATGCCTCCGCCGTGATTGCTCTCGGTGACTCCATCGTCGACGGAAACCACTCCACTCAGAGCGCCAATCGCCGCTGGCCAGACGACCTCGCCCGCAGGCTTCAGGCCGATCCTGGCACGCGCGCAGCCGGCATTCTCGGCGTCGTCAACGCCGGAATCAGCGGGAACCGCGTCCTCCTCGATGGCACCGGGCCAAACGCCATGGCTCGCCTCGATGCTGACGTTCTCGACCGCAGCGGTGCGCGTTTCCTGATCCTCTCGCACGGCATTAACGATATCGAGGCCGTCACGCACATGCATCAGTCTTATGGCGACCTCGACAAGCGCCTGGAATGGGCGCTCGCGCAGATCGTTCTGCGCGCTCACGAGCGCGGCATGCTCGTATTCGGCGCCACGCAGATGCCGGACTGCCGCAACCTGCAGTGCGCCTCCCCCGAGGGTGAAGCCACGCGCCAGGCTCTCAATCAGTGGATTCGCACCACGCCCGTCTTTGACGGCGTCATCGACTTCGACAGTATCACCCGGGATCCAGCACATCCATTCCAGCTTTTGCCGGCCTACGATTCGGGCGACGGCGTCCACCCCAACGACAAGGGCTACCAGGCCATGGCAGACGGCATCAACCTCAACCTCTTTACCGCTCCGCATCGACAGACGGTATCCGGGGGCGCGCATTGATCTCCATCGGGCTGCGTCCTTCGCGCGCTTCAAATCACGCCGCTGCTTTGCGCCGGTGGTTCTGCTTCGCCGGCGTTCTAGCTGTGCTGGTCGGTCTCTGTCCATCGCTGCCCGCGCAAGCCGGAGATGCCCTCCGTGCCGGATTCGCATCCCCACCCCCCGCGGCTCGCACCCGCTGCTACTGGTGGTGGCTCAATGGAAACACCACGGAAGACGCCATTACTCGCGACCTCACCGCAATGAAGAACCACGGCTACGGCGGCGCTATCCTCGTTGATGCCAACGGAGCCGATCACGGCGGTAACCTCGACGTGCCCCGCGGTCCGACCTTCGCTTCCCCGCAATGGATCAGGCTCTATCTCCACGCCCTCGATGTCGCGCAAAAACTCGGCATCGAGATCAGCCTCAATGCCACCAGCGGATGGAATCTCGGCGGCCCTGGCGTTACGCCGCAGGATGCCGCCAAAGTCCTCACCTATTCCCGCCAGATTGTTCAGGGCGGCGCGAGCCGCACCATCGTTCTCTCCATGCCGGATGTCAAAAACGGCTTCTATCGGCAGATTGCCGTCCTCGCATATCCTCTCAGTCACGGCAGCGCGCTCCCCGGCGACCCCTCCAGCGGCCGCCGCGCCATCTTCAACCTCAACTACAAAACCGGCGGCGAAGATACCGGCATCTCGATGTCGCAAACCACCCGGTTCATGCGCAGCCTTCCCGCCCGGCCGGGCGAGCAGGATCTCCGCACCGGCGACATCGTCGATCTCAGCGCCCGCGTCGGTAGTGAAAACCGCCTCCAGTGGAACTTTCCCGCCGGCACTTGGGAAATCCTGCGCATCGGCTATACCAACTCCGATGCCCGCGTCTCCACCAGCAGCGACTCGTGGCAGGGACTCATGATCGACTACATGAGCCGCACCGCATTCGATCATTACTGGCAGCAGGTTCTCGCCCCACTCCTCGCCGCCGCGCATCCCTACCTCGGAACCAGCCTGCGCTACCTGGTTGAGGACAGCTGGGAAGCCGTGGGCGGCGAGAACTGGACCGAAGGTTTTCGCGACGAGTTTATCCGCCGGCGCGGCTATGATCCGCTTCCTTGGTTGCCCGCCGTCTCCGGCCGCATCGTGAACGATCGCGATTCCACCAACCGCTTTCTCGCCGACCTGCGCCGCACCATCGCCGATCTCATTGCTGTCAATCATTACGATTACTTCGCCCAGCGCGCCGCGGCTTATGGGCTCGGTACCCATCCTGAATCCGGCGGACCGCACGGCACGCCCATCGATGGGCTGCGCAACTTCCGTGACGCCAGTTTTCCCCAGACCGAGTTCTGGGCCATGTCCACGCGGCATCGCACCGGCGACAACGATCGTTTCTTCGTCAAGGAAGCCTCCAGTGCCGCGCACCTCTACGGCAAGCCCTTTGCCGCCGCAGAGGGCTTCACTAGCATGGCCCTTCCCTGGTCAGAGTCGCCCGGCCTCAATCTCGTGCCTACCTTCGATCACGCTCTGACCGAAGGGCTCAACCGTCTCTATTGGCACGAGTTCACCTCCGAACCCCAAAACGCAGGGCTGCCCGGTCAGGAGTACTTCTCGGGAACCCATCTCAACCCTAATACCACCTGGTGGAGCCAAAGCGGCCCCTTCCTCATGGCCCTCAATCGCGCGCAGTTCCTCCTGCAGCAGGGAGCCCCGGTTCTCGATCTCCTCTATCTCGTCGGCGATGAAGTACCAGGCTTCGCGCGCCTCAAATCCGACGATCCCGCTCGCCTGTTGCCTGGTTACGACTACGACGTCACCTCCGACGATGCGCTCCTGCATCGCGTCTCCTGGATCGCGGGCGCGTTGCAGGCTCCATCCGGTGCCCGTTATCGCGCCCTGGCCCTCCCCCGCTCCGCTGCGCTCTCGCTCCCCAGCCTCATCTGGATCGAGCAGTATGTACGCCAGGGCGGCACGCTCATCGGACCCCGGCCTACGGGTGCGCTCGGTCTGCTCGGCTCAGCCGCCCGGCAGCGGTACTCCTCGATCGCTGCGAAGATGTGGCGCGATTGTCACGGGCAGTCCACCATCGCCTACGGTGCCGGACGCATCTATTGCGACCTCGATGCTCACTCCGCCTTCCAGACCCTTGGCATTCCCCCCGACATGTCTGCGCAGGGAGACGCCCAGTTTGACTTTGTGCATCGCGCCACGTCCACTGCTGACATTTACTTTGTCAGAAACGTCGCCAATAAGCCCGTGTGCGCTCGCCTCACTTTCCGCGTTCGCGGCCGTGCTCCCGAACTCTGGCAAATGGATACAGGGACCATCGTGGCTGCACCGGTCTATCGCCAAGGCTCCATCGGCACTGAGCTTCCGCTCTCCTTTCCCGCGTACGGCGCGGTCTTCGTGGTCTTCGAAAAAAGACCCGCACAACATCTTGTCCGCGTCCTGCGCGACGGCGTTGAGGTCTTTCCCTCCATCGTCGCAGGCAGCGGGCTCTTCACCGGCGGTGACGGTCGCCTGCAGACCGCTGATGCCGGCAACTACATGCTCACGTTCTCCAACGGCGTTGAGAAGAGCTTCACCATCTCCTCCGCTTCGCAACTGCCCAGACTTGCCAGCGCCTGGACACTCACCTTTCCCCCCCATTGGGGCGCGCCCGCTTCCGTTCCCATCGGCAGCTTCGCCTCCTGGACCGAATCCGGCAATGCCGGCATTCGCTACTTCTCCGGAACCGCCACCTACCACGGCGAGATCGATGTCCCCGCTTCCTCTTCCGCGCCGTCTCGCTCGCTCTGGCTTGATCTCGGCTCCGTGCGCGAGCTCGCCACGGTCTCCATCGACGGCAAGCCGGTTGCTACGCTCTGGCATCCACCCTTTCGCCTGCGCATCGATCCGGCACTGCATCCCGGCGCGAATTCCATTGACATCGCCGTCTCCAATCTCTGGGCCAATCGCCTCATCGGCGATGCTCAGGCCGGCGCGCACCGCTACGCCTCAACCAATATCGTGGAGTACGCGCCGGATTCTCCGCTCATTCCTTCGGGCATCTTGACCGCGCCCAGAATCTACGCGGTCGGCATCATCGATGCTGTGAAGAACTCCCACTGATTCTCTCTGGCAGAGACCACCCCAAGCGGCCATCGGTTATGCTCGCTAAACCGATCTCGATTGCCTCCTGCACCCGGTGCGCAGTTCCATCGAGCAGTGTCCCTGGATTCCGGAACTGCTCGATCCCGCTGATGCGCGCAAGCGTATCGCTTTTTACTACGAGAGCCTCGTCCAGATGGATGACTGCGCGGGGCAGGTCCTGGCCGCGCTTCTGCGCCTCGGTCTCGATCGCAACACCACCGTCGTCTACACCTCTGATCATGGCGAGATGCTGGACGACCTCGGCCTCTGGAACAAATTCCAGTTCTACGAAGGCTCCTGCGGCATCCCGCTCGCCGTCAGGCTGTGCAACTCTGCACCCCCACTTTGTGATTACCCGCCAGCTTGGTCTCGCTGCTGGCCATTCTTCCTGAACTGTGCAATGCGCCATTGACTGCGTCTCTGACGGCGCCAGCTTTGTCGGCCTCCTGTCCAGCCGCCGCTCCGGCCCATCAAACGCGCCCGCCTTTGCCGAGTACGATCTGGGCACGCCCACCGCGAAATATATGATCCGCGACGGCGCATTCAAGTACACACTGTGGGTGAACGATATTCCTGGGCTCTACGCCCTTCGCAACGATTCCAGCGAGCGGCGCAATCTGGCTGCCAATCCCTCGTATCAGGAAACTGTCTCGCGGCTGTGTCAGCAAATTCTTGACTGGCACTAGCCCGCCGCAATGCAGCGCAGCTCCTGAATCGTGGTGCGGTCCGCAAAGCCGGTCTCGCTCCGGCATCCTCTGCGCAAGATTACGGTTCGCTTCGTCTCCGGACATTGCCGCTCCGCCGTCCGCGTCCTCCAGTTCCTGTCCGCAAAAAAACACCGGCCGCTACGGAAGATCCGTGCGGCCGGTTGAAGCTTCTTGCAACTGTTGTAGCCTACCAGAGAACCTTGGCGGCCATCTGCAGGGTCCGCGCTCCACCCCACCCTGTGATCTCGTCGTACGTTCCGGTGCAGCAGCCGCTGTTGGGCTGGTCCGGCAGCGGGTGGTTCAGCGAGCTGAAGGCATCGGTTCGCCATTGCAGCGTCAGGTTGTTCCAGATCGGAAACTCCTTGAACGCAGAAAGGTCCAGATTCGTGTTGTGCGGACCGGTCAAGTCATTGCGCCGTTCATTGCCGAACGTATTCTCGGCTGGAATCGCGTAGCACGATTTGTTGAAGTACTGTGAGAACGTCCGCGAACCCGTGTTCCCATTGCAGGTCTGCTGTGCCCGCATCGTGATGGCTCCGCCCGTGTTGGAGTTGTCGGTGGCCGTTACGTTGAACGGAAATCCTCCTTCAAACGTCAGCAACCCGCTGAACCGCCATCCGCCAAGCTGATTTTCCCACCACTTCCCGCTGTTTAGGAATGGTTTGCCCTTGCCGAACGGCAGCTCGTAGATCCATGAGGCCTTGTACACAAGCTTCTGCATGAAGTCCGAACGTCCGTAATCAACATGCGGATTGAGTCCCATCTCGCCGCTCGGTGTCCCGTGATCGGAGTCCTGAAAATCCAGTGATTTACCCCAGACAACGTTCGTGTTCACTGAGAATCCGCTGGAGAACTGCTTCTTCAGCGATGCCTCGAGCCCGTTGTAGTTTGAGGATCCTGACTTCCGCTGCTGCAGAATATTCCCGGGAATCGCCTGGAACGGCCGGCGCGCGTTGATGTCGGCCGTGCTGCCGGGGTTCGTGTCGTTCGGACCGGGTAATGCCGCCAGGTTGATGTTGCTGAAGTTGAAGATGTGGTGATTCGCGCTCCCCACATAGTCCACCGTGACCAGCCAACTGCTGCCGATGGTGCGCTGCACCGCCAGGTTCCATTGCTCGCTATAGCTGGTCGGCATCTTCTCCGCAAACGTCAGGCTGCCCGGCACAAACGTGCCGTTCGGTGCCGGCATCTGTGACCAGATGGCCTCCGCGTCTGCCAGTGTGAAGAACTCCTGCTGCCCCGGCGCTGCACCGGTGTCCGGATTCGGCGCGGTGTTCGACGCCGGCCAGATGACCGGATTGACCTGTGTCTGGGTGGAGTTCAGGCCCGTGTTGAACAGCGGGTCCGTCATCATGCCCTGCAGGTCAAAGTAGCTGAACTGGTAGTAGTAAATGCCTCCGCCGCCGTGGATCGCCGTCTTGTCGTTCAGCGCGTACGCAAATCCCGCTCTGGGGCTGAAGTTGTACTTGTTGGGCAAAAATGTCGCTTCCGTGAACTTGCCCGTCTGCGGGTTCAGCCAGCCCGCGTGCCCATACTGCTCTGCCGGAGGCGAGTAGTAATCGTAGCGCAGGCCCAGGTTGATGGTTAGCTTCGGTGAGACGCGCCAGTCGTCCTGGATGTACGGCATCAGGTTGTGCTGGTGGAAGTAGCCCACTTCGCTCCCTGCCGTTGCATTCGTGGCGCTGTAATCTCCCAGCAAGTAGTCGGCAAGCTCATTCGCTGACGGCATCTTCTGCACTGTGCCCAGCAGCCACTGTCCCGGACGCTGCCATGCCGCCCCGCTCGATCCGTTGTACGTATATTCGCCGCTCACACTCAATGCGCCATTGGGCTGTCCCGTGTACCAGAATGCGTTGTAGTCCACCACATCCCATTCCAGCCCGGCAAAGATTGAGTGCTTGCCCCGCACCCAGTTCAACTCGTCGCTGTACTCGTACATGTTCTGGGTCGCGCCCAGTGGTGAACCGCTCGGGCCCGAGTAGCCGCCCACGTTGAACGCCGGCAGACCCCACACCGAAGGCGGCGGGTTCAGGCCGCTCAGGCCAAACAGCGTCACGTAATCTGTGCCGTTGTTCACCTGGGCGAATTGCTGCCCGTTGATTGACCGCGCAAATCCCACGCGCCCCGTGTTCACCAGCGACGGCGAGAAGACGTGACTCTCTTCAATGTAAATGTCGGTTCCGAAGAGCTGATTCACTTCATCTTCGTTCTGCACCCCGATGTGATCCCACTGCTCCGGTCTCGTAATCACGGGGTTATTCGTGTCGTACGCGCCCCACAGATGGTCGTTGTCACTGATGTTGTAGTCGCCACGCCCCAGCCAGTCATCGTGATTGAACTTGGTCTTCGCGAACTGGCTCCCGTAGTTGTTGCCCGCCGATGTGTTCAAAAAATTCGGCAGCGGATACACCAGCTTCAGGTACTGGGTTGCCAGGGGGCTTATTCTCCCCGGGGGGATCACATTCTGTTGACCGTTGTACGTCATCACCTGCAGTACGTTCGGTCCTGCCCCTGTCCCGCCCGTCCCGTTGGCTGCGTTGTACGTGTTTGGATCGTAGATGATCGTCGCCGGCTGCTTGGTCTCGGAGTTTGCCACCGTATCGGCCTGGAAGTTGCCCCCACGCTCGTCCGCCGTCGGTATATACGCCTGCTTGAACGCCGCTTGGATCTGACGGAAGCCCTGATAATCAACAAAGAAGAATGCCTTGTTGTGTGTGAATGGCAGCTTCCATCCTGCGTTGGCGCCGAACATGTTATACCGCAGCTCTCCCAGCGGACCTGCTGCGTATCCACGCGCGTTGAACGCATCGTTTTCCAGATAATCGTACGCACGCCCGTGGAACGTCTCGGTGCCGCTCTTGGTCAATGCGTTCAGCGCGTTCGCGCCGTCGTAGCGTGCATTTGCGCTGCTGCGGATCACCTGAACTTCCTGCGTCGCTTCCACCGGCGTCTGTACCGTTGCCGTCTGGTCAAAGTAGCTCATGTCGACCACGCCGTCGAGAAGGTAGCTGGTGGACCAGAATCCCTGGCCCGCAATGAAAAGCTGATTGCTCTGCATGTTGTACTGGCTCACGTTCGAGCCAATATGGTTATCGCCCAACTGCGATCCAGGCTGCACTCCCACTTCGAGCGTCTGCGCATAGAACGTTGCGTTGCGGTAACTCGATTCCGCCGGTGTGTTTTCCACCGTCTTCGCGTCCATCACCTCGCTCAGTTGGTGATCCTGGGTCTCCAGTCCCGTGGTCTCTTCCGCCACCACCTCGACCTTCTCGCTGGCCGGCCCCACCTTCAGGCTGAAGTTCACGTTCAGAACCTGGCCGATCGTCAGCGTTACAGTTGATGCCGATTCGGCAAAGCTTGTCGCCGCCACGTCAAGCGAGTACGGGCCAGGCGGTAGCGCCGGAATCGAGAACACTCCCGCGCCATTGGTCACGGTCTTGCGCGTATCCCCCGTGGCCGTGTTCTTGGCCGTGATTGCGGCGCCGGCCACCGCTGCGCCGCCTGGATCGGTCACCACTCCTGTGATAGTGCCCGACGCCGTCTGCGCCCGCGCCGGAGCTTGCAGAAATAGCATCGCCATCAGCATCGCCGTAAACAACCATCCGCCGCCGAAGATGCTTCCGCGATGGAGTGCAGGTCCTGGGAAACGATTCGCCGTTCGTGCATTTCGTTGCATTTCTATTGCCTCCGAAGTTTGTTGAACATTGAAAACCTAAAGCCACTAAGCTCCGGCCGAGCCTCCTGGCTTGAACGAGCAAGTCTGTAATTCCCGGCGGATAGTACGTGTGGACCGGAGCGCATCCTTGCAACCGCCATGACTGCCAGGACGGCCGTCAGAGCGAATCTGCACCATAAGAGACTTCGTGCGTAGGGTTGGCAAGTGAGTTTACCGTAACCCTACAGTATGATTATTTATGTCATTTATAATGAATAATTTAAACCGTGTCCTCGCGCTTTATTCAGTGCGTTCCCGCCTTGCCGCCGCCGGCCAGATCGTCGCCTCTGGCATGAAAGACGCCGGTTATGTCTACGTGAACATCGACGACATACGTGAGGGCGAGCGCGACGCCGGCGGCGTGATGCACCGAATGCCAAACTCCCTGATATGAAAGCCCTGGCCGACTACATCCACTCCAGAGGACTCAGGATCGGCATCTACTCTTCGCCTGGCCCGCTCAACTGTGCCCACTTCGCCGGCTCCTACGGGCACGAGGCCCACGATGCGAAGTTGTTCGCCTCCTGGGGCATCGACTATCTCAAATACGACCTCTGCGGACTCCGGCTCATCATGAGGCAGCAGGCGCCCGACGCCAGCGTCGTGCAAATGCGTATCATGATCGCCGCCTACAACAAAATGGACCGGGCCCTCAATGCCTATGGCCGTCCAATCGTCTACTCCCTCTGTGAATACGGTTGGGATGCCGTGTTGGAGTGGGCTCCCTCCGTCGGCGCCAATCTCTGGCGGACCACCCGAGGCGTGCAGCCTGTCTGGGAGAGTATCTACTCGATTATCAACTCCCGGCGGGCCTCGCGCGCGCCGCCGGACCCGGCCATGGGAACGATCCCGCTATGCTCGAACTGGGTAACGGTAAGCTCAACTTGGCGGAGAACCGCGCCCATTTCTCCATGTGGGCCTGCTGGCCGCGCCCCTGCTGGCCGGCAATGATCTGCCCCCACACGACTCCCGAGATCAAAGCCATTCTCACCAACCGCCGCGTGATCGCAATTGACCAGGATCACCTCGGTCAGCAGGCCACGTGCGCCTACAGTGAAGGTGAAGTGGATGTGTGGGTGCTCCACCTGTCCGGCGGCGCGCTTGCCCTCGATATCGTCCAGCGTGACATTCTGCCGGTGCTCATCTACGCGCCCCGCTGAGCGGTTCTCCGCGCACGCCAGCCGCCTGGATCAGATTCTCCAGGTTTCCTCGCGCGGCGAAACGCAAAACCGCGCGCTCGTCTGCATCGAGACTCCCCGCTCGTTCCGCGGCCATCGCGCCACGAGCGGGAGATCGCGCTCTCAGCCCTCGCGCCGCATCAATGCTGGCCTGCGTGTGGGTAATCCACGCGCACCGCCAGAATCTCATAAGGATGAACCGCTACCCGGACGCGGCCGTTCTCTATGGTGAGCGGCTGCCCTTCGGGCTGCTCCAGCAGGTTGGCTTCCACCGCCCCCTGCGCGCCGTCCGGAACCTTCAACTCCACCGTCCCCGCTTTGCCTGCCCATTCGTAAAGATGGAAGATCAGCGCGTTGCTGTCCTCGGCCTTTTTCATGGCCGAGATCACCACGTTATCCGCCGAAGCTGAGACAAAGGAGTACTCTGCCGGCATCGCCCCCGCGTGCGCCTCCACCGCCGTGGCCACCGGCGCTTCGTTGAACTCGTAGCCGTGCCGCACCGTCATGGCCTGCTTCCAGTCCCCCGCATGCGGATAGAGCGCATAACTGAAGTGCTGGTGCCCCCGGTCCGCATTCGCATCCGGCGACGTGGGTGAGCGCAGCAGCGTCAGGCGCAGAGTATTCCCCGCGGCGTCATAGCCGAACTTCGAGTCGTTAATCAGACTCAGCCCCTGTGTGCTGTTCCCCAGATCGGCCCAGCGCAGCGCCGGCGCCTCGAAGCGCGCCTTCTCCCAGCTGTTGTTTCGCGTCGTCGGCCGCTCGATGCTTCCGAACGGAATCTCATAGGTCGCAAACGGCCCTGAAGCCGCCAGCGGAAACGCCGCCTTCAGCAGGATGTGCGACTCATGCCAGTCGATGTCGTTCACCACCTCGGCCTCGTCGCTGCCGGCGCGCAGCACGATCTGCTGCACAAACTTCGAGCTCTGCCAGTGCCGCGTCACGCGAATCATCGCCCGCAGCGGCCCTCGTTCGACCACCTCTACTGAGTCCGCCTTGGTCAGCAGTGCCGGCGGATGGTCGAACGTGCCCGGATCGATGTTCCACGCATCGTACTGCGCCGGCAGATCCTTGAAGGCCTCGAGCTGATTGCCGCAGCTCCCCGCCGCCAGCGCCTCGAATCCCGCCTTCTTGTCGTACAGGCTCGTGATGCATCCCGTCTTGGCGTCAACGGCCACGCGCAGATTCGCGTTCTCCAGCGTCGTTCCGTCCACCTGCAGATCGCTCGCAAAGTCGTGCTTGCCCGCAACCACATGCAGCACCTCGTAGCCCATCGGCGGCAGATCCTGAACCGCCGCCAGCAGATGAAATGTCTGCGTTGCGGCATCGGTCGAGAGAACCTGCGACGGCAGAACCGCGCCCTTCGCGTCCAGAACCGTCACCTCTGTCGCCGGCGCCGGCAACTGCGCATCCACCTCCACCTGTGCCGAGCGCCGCCACGCCAGTGGATTAAACACCAGCACCGGCACTCCCTCCTGCGCCCGCGTATCGATGCGCGCCGCCAGCGTATGCAGCGCCTTCGCTGAGATCTCGTTCGTCTCCCACCGCACCGTGTCGAAGTCCTTTTGCGCGTCGCGGTAGATCACCGCGATGCCCGATCCCGCCGCCAGATCGTGGAAGCCGTTAAACGCGATCTTCTTCCAGGCGTCCGTCAGCTCCGCATCCGGATACGCGTCCCCGTCCAGCCACGCCAGCGCCGCATAGTTTTCGGCATGAAGCGTCCACTCCGGCGCCTCGCGCAGATTGCGCTTCATCCCCGCCTGGGTCGTGTACACCCCGCGGTGATACTCCAGATACAGTTCGTCGTCCCATGTCGGGATCGAGACCTCGCCCGCCGGCGGTGCTGAAGGATATTGATAGCCTTCGGCGATGCTCCGATAGTTCCACGTCTTCGACTGCGGAGCGATCTCCTTCTCCACTCCTTCCAGATACGGCGTCGCCGTGCCGAACTCCATCTTCGGCGCGACC
>JAKCDN010000243.1 GCA_021841795.1 Acidobacteriota bacterium
CCGCCAGACCTTGCCGGCGGCCTGCCAGTGCCGCATGCGCCGCCAGCCAGTCCGCAAGCTGGGAGCCCAGGTTGCGCAGCGTAAAAGAGCGGCTGGGATGCTCGGCAAGATACGCCACCGCGATGGCCTCGAACCTGCGTCCGCCCACCACGGCACGCAGCGCGGGAAAATCCTCGGCCAGGGATCCAAGTACACGAAACCAGTACTGGCGGTTGTATATTTCGAGCCGCTCAAATGCCGTCAGACGGCTGTTGGGTGCGATGAATGACTCCGCGATAACCTGCATCGGCCGGCCATCGCGCGCATGGCTTCGCATCCTCTCATCGCTCGTAAGCGGCTGCATAACCGCCGCGGACATCGTGCGCTGCAACTCGGCCAGGGGCATTGGGATAGCGCCTGTCCGGCTCATGGCCTCGCCTCCACCCGTTCCGCAACCGCGTCGTTCAGATAGCGATCTGCCTTCTTCGCCTCCGCGTGCACCTCGTCAAAACTCGGAATGCGGTCGTCCCATTCGAGCAGCGTCGGCGTGGGCCCGCAGCGCTCGATGGCGCGCGCGTACAGTTGCCACACCGGATCGATCACCGGATGATCGTGCGTGTCGAGGATGTACTTCTCGTAGCGCGAGTGCCCGGCGATGTGAATCTGCGCCACCCGATGCGCCGGCACGGCGTTGACATAGGTGAATGGATCGAACTCGTGGTTCATGGCCGAGACGTAGATGTTATTCACATCCAGCAGAATGCCGCAATCGGCGCCTTCCACAACTTCGTTCAAAAACTCCCACTCCGTCATCTCCGAACCGGTAAATGCCGCGTAGGAGCTCACATTCTCAACTGCCACCGGAATCTCCAGGTAATCCTGCACCGCGCGCACGCGCTCCACCGTGCGCTGCACAGCCTCCCAGGTGTAGGGCAGCGGCAGCAGATCGTGCGTGTACGTCCCATCCACCGATCCCCAGCAGAGGTGGTCGCTGAGCCAGGGAGTTTTGGTGCGACGCGTCAGCTCTTTAAGCCGGCGCAGATGTTCCGGATCGGGCGCCGTTACCGAACCGAAATACATCGAGACTCCATGCTGCACGACGCGGTACTGCTCCAGAATCCGGTCCAGCGTGGCCAGCGGCCGGCCGCCGTCGATCATGAAGTTCTCCGCGATGATCTCGAACCAGTCCACCACCGGCTTGCGCGCAAAGATGTGTTCATAGTGGGGAATGCGCAGGCCGATGCCGACTCCGTGGTCCTGGTGCGCGTTGAAGCGATTTCCGGGCATGATTCCTTCTCTCAAACCGCGCTTTGAGCAATGGTTGTGTATCGATGCATCAGCGGATCGGCAGGCGGGGAGCCGCAAACCTGCACGGTCCCCCGCAGGCCGCGACACCGCTCAGGCCAAGTGGGGCTTGGACCCGTCCGTCGCGCAACCGCCCTTGCCTTTGCAGGAGTTCTTGCCCTTGCAGCCGTTGTCGCTGGACTTGCATCCGCCCTGGCCCTTGCAGGAATTCATGCCTTTGCACGAGTGTTTGCTGCCCTGCGCGTCGTAGCCTGTGTAGCGCAGTCCGGCCTTGACTGACCTGACCGCATTCGCCTGCGATGCGCCCTGCGTCGCCGCGTGGACTGCAACCGCGCTTCCGCCCGCCAGACCGGCAAGCGCTGCCGTAAGCAGCAGTGTGTTCATCGGATTCTTCATGGTGATTGACCTCGTAATCGGTTGGGCGGAGAGCCTCCGCGGGTGACTGCGCGCCGGAGGAACGTTGCTTCGATCCGGCAGAACCGGTGATACGAAGCCTATGAGTCCCGCTTGCGCGAAATGGTTACAGCAAAATCCGCGCCCTGTCGATTTTTTATGCCTGCGCCGCCACTGCGCCCGCCGCGGCCGCAGCGCACAGCCTCGCCTTTGTCCGCCGCCTGTCCCATGCGCTAGCCTATGGGTGCCTTTCCGCGCACCTGCGTAACGAGGAGGTCGTTTGCACGGCACAAAAGGAACGGGAGCCTTGTCCCTCGCTTCTGTCGTCATGGCATTGATGCAAAGCGTCTGCACCGCGGTCTTGACGGTGAACGGCATCCGCCTCGGCATCGGTCTGGCTGCATTGGCAGCCGGCAGCATCGCGGGCCCGCTCGTCCATCTGCACCGCGACGCCATCCGCATCCCCATGCTGGCGCTGGCCACGCTGGGCGCGGTGGTCAACCTTCTGGTCTTGCTCTGGATCAGGCGGTTGCGCACCCGGCCTGCCGCGCAGTGGCGTCAAACGCCGCTCTCGCCGCGGCAGCGGCGCTCTGAGCGACTCCAGTTCGCCATGGCATTTCTCACTCTGCTGCTGGTGGCTGCCGAGATGTGGACCCACGCGCTGCTGCACCGCGCTTAGCGCCGCCCGCTCATGGCTCCGGCTTGCTCGGATCGTCCTGCGCGATCTCGCGCTCGATGCGTTCGTGCAGCCTCTTGCTGTAGCCGGCCGGGATCTCGAAGACACGCTCGTCGGCCAGCAGCACCACCACATTCCGCGTCGAGTCCAGCACCGCCGCGCAGATCTCGCAGGTCTCCAGGTGTTTGTCGATCTCGGCGCGCAGTTCGGCTTCCACCTCGCCATCGATGTAGGCGGAGATGTGTTCCCACACGTGCTTGCAGTCGATCCTCATCGCCACCATCCCAGCAGCCCTTTGCGGCCGGGCGCAAACCCCTTCAGCTTCGGCGCCAGGCTGCGCTGCAGCAGCGCGCGCGCCCGGTGCAGCCGAACCTTCACCGCTGCCTCGGATATCTCCAGCGCGCCCGCGGTCTCGCGCACATCCATCTCTTGGATATCGCGAAGGAGAATAACGTTACGATAAATCTCCGGCAGCCCGCCAATGGCTTCTCGCAGCAACGCGCCCAACTCCTTGCGCTCCAGCGCCTCGGCGGGAACCTCACGCCAGCTGGTCAGAACCGCCGGCGTAAAATCCCCCGACTCGCCCTCCGTCATCGCGTCCAGCGAGTCTTCGCGCGCATTCTGAACCCTCCGCAGCCGTCGCAGCCCTTCGTTGCGCGCAATCGAATACGCCCAGGTGCGAAACTGCGCTTCTCCGCGATACAGGTGCAGGTTGCGGTAGATCTTGATCGCCGTCTCCTGCGCTGCGTCCTCGGCCTCGGCCTGGTTGCGCAGCATCGAGAACAACAGCAGATAGATTCCCCGTTCGCAGGGCCGGATAAGCTGGTGAAATAGCTGTTTCTCGCCCGCCGTAACGCGGCGAATCATCTCCATTTCGAGCTCGGGATTGGCCGGCATCGTCATGCGCGCGCAAATGCGGGATGATGCCGCCCATCGGCCCGGCCACCCCTCAAAAGCACTATATCCTGCCTGCGCTCCGCCCGCATCCCTTCGCGGAACCAGAACTCTAACCGTAACTTTTTCAATTCAAAAGAAATAGTTGTTTAAAAACGGCAAACTAACGGTACAATTCCATGCAAGGAGCCCCTCAAGGAGAACTATGGCCGGAGACATGCAAATTACGTGCAGCGATTGCGGACAGGAATTTACCTTTACCGCCGCTGATCAGGCGTTCTTTCAGGAACGCGGTTACTCGATCCCAAAGCGTTGTAGAAACTGCCGTCAGGCTAGGAAAAACGAGCAGGGAGGGGGATCCGGCTACCGTTCGGCTCCTTCACAGGGCACGCCTGTGATCTGTTCCGGCTGCGGCCAGCCCACCACTGTACCCTTTGAGCCTCGTGGCGATCGTCCCGTCTACTGTCGCGATTGCTACTCGGCCCGCAAGGGCAGCGGTGGACCACGGTCCCGCGACCGCGGATAAATTCATTGCCCGGCTCAGGGGATTCACTCCGGGCCGGGCCGCAACCGCCGCAAGTTCCGCTTTCCCGCCTGGCGAGCAAAGGCAGTCAGGCAGTCAACTGCCGATCTCGCAGCGCATCGGGCCGCAGCCCAAGCCCTTTTGAATCTAATCTGCTGCATACGCCGACGCACGGCGATCGCGTCTTCACGGCATCTTCCGTCATCGGACCGACAATCTCGACCCCTGTCGCAAGAGGACGCTTCCACCCTGCGTCTTCGGCGCGGGCGCAAATAGCCGATCTCGAAGAGGCGCGGTGTGAACCATCCTTTCCCTTCTGCAAGCCGCCGTGCGCGCGCGAATCCACTCCAGGAAGCCCATCTGCCATCTGAGGCTCCAACTCCGGCGTCGCTGCTCCTCTCTGCGGGCTCATGGCGCGGACGGCTCGTCAGAGCGCTGCGCCCGGCTTCCTTCATCCTGCTGGCGTCGCTCCTCTGCGCTCAAACCGGCAGTCTCGAAAGCCTCCTCGCGACCATGCGCAAACAGGTCCAGACCGCCGACTTCCGCGTCACCGGGCAGCTCGTCTGGGTGCAGCCGGACGGCGCGCGCCTCAACTATCCCATCACCATCAAGGCGCATTGGTTTCCCGGAGTTCTGCGCGAACGCGTCGACCTCGGTCAGCCTGCCGCCGCGCATCGCGAGATGCGCGAGCACATCCTTCTTGAGATGCGGCCCGACGGAGAAGACACCGTGCGCATCGCGGAACCGGGAGACACCGCGCCGCGTCTCTTGCCCTTCGCCCAATGGAGTGCGCACCCGCTCGTGCCCGGCTTCGACTTCGAAGATCTCCTCGATCAGCAGTTCTTCTGGCCGGGACAGCTCTCCGAGGGCAGCACGAAGTTCGGCGCCCGCACTTGCATCCTGGTAAGGAGCACGCCGGGGCCCGGAGCCCACACCCGCTACGCGCAGGTTCGAACCTGGATCGATCCCAGCATCGACTTTGCCGTCTACATGGAAAAAACCCTGCGTGAAGGCGGCGCGGTGAAGGAGTTTACCTACTTCGGCCTTCGCCACGACGAGGGCGTCTGGTCCGCGCGGCAGATCGGGATCAAGCTGCGTGGCCAGTCCGGCTCGGTGCTCCTCATCGTCGATCGCGGCAGCGCCCATGCCCGGCTCACCGCCGCCGACTTCAGCCCCGCCGGGCTCACGCGCTTCTGATGCCGCGTCCGTCTCCGTCCGCTTGCGCCTCGCACCGCCGTTCCCGCGGCTCCGTGCGCCGGGGACCGCATGATAAAC
>JAKCDN010000244.1 GCA_021841795.1 Acidobacteriota bacterium
TCATCCGGCGCACAATGGAGCCATCAGCCAGGAAACACCAGCCCGCGGCATCGCGCCGGCAGCCATGAGCCCGAAGTATGGACGCGGCTACCCTGTCCGCCGCCCGTAACTCCTTTGCGGTCTGGATTCTGGCCACAAGCCATTGAAAAAAGAGATTCTAGCTATATAGCCTGGTGCCTCTGAGCCCACACGCAGCGTGTTCTGACAGACAACTCTGCCAGCCACGAGGCGTTGCAGCAGAATCCCCACAAGGCCTCTACGGTGACAGCATAGGGTTTTCTGATGTGCACGGAGCATACCGGAAACGGCTATGCGGGAGCGGTGTCGTCCTCTTCGTCGGCGAAGCTCTTCAAGGACCTGCAGCAACTCCGGCGAGGTATGCGTGAAGACCAATTCGCTGTTCATGCGGGTCACCCTTTCCATCGGCCTTGAACTACTCCACCACATCGTTGTCAAGGCGAAGATGAACGGAGGTTTTTCCCCCCTGGCACGATGACGCTGGCGCTGTTCCAAAAATCCGCACCTAGAGACTCAGCTTCGGGCGCGTTCGGGCTGGTTTGTCCCCTCCCCGCTCGCAAATCGGTCTGACCTGGCTAGAGAATGTCGCACAATGGTCAACGTCTTACTCCATCGCGGAGGCGGGATGAACAGGCTGAGCCACCAGTCGCACGCCTAACGCGGCGCAAACGCGGCTCACGGTATCGAATCGCGGGGCGCTATCGGGGCGCAGGGCTTTGTACAGGGCCTCCCGCGTAATCCCCGCTGTCTTGGCGATCTCCGTCATGCCACGGGCACGAGCAATGTCCCCCAGCGCCGATGCCAGCAAAGCCGCATCGTTGGCCTCAAGAATGTCGGTCAGATAAGCAGCGATGGCAGTCTCGTTGCCGAGATAGCGTGCTGCGTCGAACTCAGGTAGGTCGGCGATCTTGATACGTTTGCTCATGATATTTTCCTCCGCTCAGTCCAGTAATGCGGCCAGTGTTTTGGCCCGCTTGATGTCTTTTTTCTGCGTTCGTTTCGAGCCGCCGACCAGCAGCACAATGAGCAGCGTCCCGCGTTGAGTGAAGTACAGACGCCATCCCGCACCTACATGGATGCGTAGCTCCGAAACACCCTCACCCACCGGCCGAACATCTCCCATCAAACCGCGTTCCAACCGTTTGATTCTGGCGACGATCACGCCGCGTACTGCCTCATCCTTCAACCCATCGATCCAGGCGCTGAATTCGGGCAAAGGACGAATCGAGAACATAGATCAAATGTAATCGAACGATTACAGCCCTGTCAACTCACGGTGCCCTGTCCACAGACAAGTCTTCGCCCGTCGCGGCCAGCTAGTCGATTTTCCATCCAGTAAACGCATAAAAAATAACTTGTTTGCAGGATATATCCAAAACATTTTTCTTCGTTTCCGCTTCGCAAACGCCGCCCCGCGCAATCTCCTCTTCTCAAGACGCCATTTAGAATGCCATCAGCGCACCTCTTCGAGCTTCGGAGCCCCGCCCCATGAACGAGATCCCGGCCGCCGCCAACCCTCCCCGCATCCTCATCCTCGGCAGTGCCGGACAGTTGGGCCGCGAACTCGGGAAGAGCTTCGCTGGCCTTGGCCCCATCACCGCCCTCGATCGGGCATCCGTCGACCTCGCCGATCCCGCCCAAATCCGCGCCGCCGTTCGCCGTGCCGCGCCGCAAATCATCCTCAACGCCGCCGCCTACACCGCCGTTGACCGCGCCGAGAGCGAGCCCGATCTTGCCCGCGCCATCAATGCCGACGCGCCTCGCATCCTCGCCGAGGAGGCCCGCGATCTGCATGCGCTCTTGGTCCACTACTCCACCGACTACGTCTTCGACGGCAGCAAAACCTCGCCCTGGATCGAAACTGACACGCCCCATCCCCTCAACGTCTATGGCGCCAGCAAGCTTGCCGGCGAGCAGGCGGTTCAAAACGTCGGGGGCGGTTTCCTCATCTTCCGCACCAGTTGGGTCTACGGGCCGCACGGCAACAACTTTCTCCTCACCATGCTTCGCCTCGGCCGCGAGCAGAGCCGGCTCTCCATCGTCGACGATCAGATTGGCGCGCCCACAACAGCCGGCGAGCTTGCCCGCGCCACCCACGCCGTCGTCGCCGGCATCCTCGCCGGCCGTTGCGGCGCTCCGGCTCACTGGTCCGGCCTCTACCACATGACCTGCGGCGGTTCCGTCTCCTGGTTCGGCTTTGCCCAGGCCATCTTCGCCCGCGCCGCGGCCATGTTCGCCTTCAAGCCGCCCCAACTCGTTCCCATCTCCACCAGCGGTTTTCCCCGGCCCGCCGTGCGTCCCGCCAACTCCGTGCTCTCCAATGCCCGGTTGCACTCCCGCTTCGGCCTGCAGCTCGCTCCCTGGGAGTCCGCGCTCGATGAGGCTCTGCGGCTTCTCGCGCAGGCGCAATAAGCGCCCTGTGCGCGGCCGCCCGCAACGCCTCTACGGCTTCCGGCCAAATGCCTCCAGTAACTCCCGTGCCGCGCGCAGCGCCGTGCTCCGTCCGGCGCCCACATCGAGCTCCAGCGCCGCCATCCGCTCCCTCACCCCCGGATGCGTGTAAAAGCTTTCCCGCAGCGCCTCATCGATTGTCTCGCGCATCCACCGCTTCTGCTGCTCCCGCCGCGTCGCGGCAAACCAGCCGTTGCTCCGGGTGTGCGCGGCGTACTCCTGCACGCAATCCCATAAATCCCGGATCCCCGCGCCCGTCTGCGCGGAGCACGTGATCGCGCGCGGCGTCCACCCCGACTCCGTCATCGGAAAGAAATGCAGCGCATTCTGCATCTCGCTCCGCGTCCGTTCCGCCGCCCCTGCGTTCGCGCCGTCGGCCTTGTTCACCGCCACCAGGTCCGCCAGCTCCATCACCCCGCGCTTGATCCCCTGCAGCTCATCGCCCGCGCCCGCCAGCGCCACCAGCAGGAAAAAATCCACCATCTCATGCGCCGCCGTCTCTGACTGCCCCACGCCTACGGTTTCCACCAGGATGTTTCCGTATCCCGCCGCCTCGCACAGCAGCATCGCTGCGCGCGTTCGCTCCGTCACCCCGCCTGCCGCGCCGCGCGAAGGCGACGGCCTCACAAATGCCTGTTCGCTCGCGGCCAGCTTCGCCATGCGCGTCTTGTCGCCCAGAATGCTGCCGCCGGAGATATGGCTGCTCGGGTCGATCGCCAGCACCGCTACCCGCTGTTTCTTGTCCGTGGCCAGATAGACGCCCAGCGCCTCGATCAGCGTGCTTTTTCCCGCCCCCGGCACGCCCGTAATTCCAACCCGGATCGAGTTGCCGGTATGCGGCATGCAATCTTGCAGCAGTTGCTCCGCTGCTGCCCGATCTTCCTTGCGCGCGCTCTCGGTCAGTGTGATCGCCCGCGCCAGGATCAATCGGTCGCCGCGCAAAACGCCCTCAAGATACTCGTCCGGCGAGAGCGGCCTGCGCTTCTCCGGCGCGCGCGGAGAAGCGCCCGCCCGATCCGTGTTCCCGCATCCTGCAACCGCACCGAGTGCGCTCTTCATGGCTTGAATCCATCCCCTCCGCTCCGGTCCATCGGGCAAATCCGCGCTCAGCGGGAAAAACGCCGGTCGCGCAGGTCTCCTGCCTCTGCGCCGTGAACGCAGTCCAGCCTCATCGCGAACCGCGCCATGCGCAACCGGCCGCGCCGCCGGAGGTTCAGGCTACGCCGTCACGCAGGCGCTCAGCATCTCCACAATCTTCTGCGCCGCCACCGGAATCACCGTCCCCGGTCCGTAGATTCCTGCGACCCCGGCCTTGAACAGAAAATCGTAGTCCTGCGGCGGGATCACACCGCCCACGACCACCAGAATCTCCTCTCTGCCTGCGGCCCGCAGCGCTTCGATCAGTTGCGGCACCAGCGTCTTGTGCCCCGCCGCCAGGCTCGAAACTCCCACCACATGTACATCGCCGTCCAATGCAAACCGCGCCACTTCGCCCGGTGTCTGAAACAGCGGTCCAATGTCCACATCGAATCCAATATCGGCGAATGCCGTTGCAATCACCTTGGCGCCGCGATCGTGTCCGTCCTGGCCCATCTTGGCCACCAGGATGCGCGGCCTCCTGCCTTCCTCGCGCTCAAACTCCTCCACCATGCGCCGCGCCTTGCCAAACTCCGTATCGCCTGCGCTCGCTGCCGCGTAGATTCCCGCGATCGTCTGCGTTGTGGCTTCGTACCGCCCCCACACCTTTTCAAGCGTCATTGAGATCTCTCCCAGCGTGGCCCGCTGTCTCGCCGCATCCACCGCCCGTTGCAACAGGTTGTCTTCGCCGCTCGCCGCGCACCGCTCCAGTCCTGCCAGGGCTTCCCGCACAGCATCTGCATTCCGCTCGCGTTTCAGTTGCCCCAAGCGTTCGATCTGCGCCCGCCGCACGGCTTCATTGTCGATATCGAGCACCGGGATCGCGGGTTCCTCCGGCGCGCGATATCGATTCACCCCCACAATTACATCCTGCCCCGAATCGATCCTCGCCTGTCTGCGCGCTGCGGCCTCTTCAATGCGCATCTTGGGCAGTCCGGTCTCGATCGCCTTCGCCATCCCGCCCAGTCTCTCCACCTCGCCAATCAGCTCCCAGGCGGCGTGCATCAGCTCATGGGTCAGCCGCTCCACGGCGTATGATCCCGCCCAGGGATCGATAAAATGCGTAATCCCCGTCTCTTCCTGCAGGTAAATCTGCGTATTCCGCGCGATTCGCGCTGAAAAATCGGTGGGCAGCGCCAGCGCCTCATCCAATGCGTTGGTGTGCAGTGACTGCGTGCCGCCCAATGCCGCCGCCAATGCTTCAACGCAGGTGCGTACGACGTTGTTGAATGGATCCTGTGCCGTCAGACTCCATCCTGAAGTCTGCGAATGTGCGCGCAGCGCCAGCGATTTTGGGTTCTTCGCTCCGAATCCCTTCACGATCTTGGCCCATAGCATCCGCGCCGCCCGCATCTTCGCTATTTCCATGAAATGGCTCATGCCCACGCCCCAGAAAAACGAGATCCGCGGCGCAAATTCATCCACGTCGAGC
>JAKCDN010000245.1 GCA_021841795.1 Acidobacteriota bacterium
TGGCGCGATCAGCGTGCCATGGAACACGCGCACACTGGCACTGCGCTGGACGATGAGGCGCGACACGCCGCAGCTGAGCTACGAGCACACGGTAGCCGCGTACAAGGCGGAGTATGCCCGCCGCTACAACACCCTGATGCACGGGCCGGATGGAGGAAAGTAGACACGGAAGCAGCGACGGCCGGCGCGGGCGGGGACGTATTTTCTGCACCGGGAATGGTGCGTTCCCGAGGGAATGGGAGCGAAAAAATATTTTGGATAGATCCTGCAAATAAGTTATTTATTTTCAGATGTTTGCGCAGAGGTAAATCGGCTAAAATTCCTATCATCAATGACTTATGGCCAGAATCTAGACAGCAAAGAAGTTACGGGCAGCGGTGGTGGCTGCGCTTCGTGGCCTGGATGCCGTGTTTGCTGCTGACTGGTTCTATTGTGCGCCGGACGGGGAAAATTGTCGGCAAAGTTGGGGGGATATTTTTTGTGGGGTGCGACGATTTTAAGCCGCTCGCACGTATCGTAGGCCGTGCTACGAGCTTGCGGAGGGATTGAGCGTGGAAAGCCGAGAGCAGTGAGGTGGTCTCCCAGGTGCGCAGAAGCGAGGCACCTGGGGCAACCGGCCTTTGCGGTGAGTATGCATGGATCGGGGCCGGCGCCCGCTTTCTCTTTATCCGGTGGCAGCAAAAGGGGCCGCATGCAGCGGCCCCGCAGGTGAAGACAGGAATTGCAGGAAGCGTGAGCCGGCCGGCGCCCGGGCGGGCGGAGCGGCCGGACGCTGCGCTCAGTCGTAGTACTCGAGCCCGAGGTGGGTGATGAGGTCCGCGCCCATGATGTGGCGCAGGGTGTTCTTGAGCTTCATGGACTGGATGAAGAGATCGTGCTCGGGGTAGAGCCCCTCGGCGGTCTGGGGCGACTTGAGGTAGAAGCTGAGCCACTCCTGAATGCCGATGGAGCGAAGGCTGGGGGTGCGCTTGGCGAGATCGAGGAAGAGCACGAGGTCGAGCGCGATGGGAGCGGCGAGGATGGAGTCGCGGCAGAGGAAGTTGACCTTCAACTGCATGGGATAGCCGAGCCAGCCGAAGATGTCGATGTTGTCCCAGGCCTCTTTTTCGTCGCCGCGCGGCGGATAGTAGTTGATGCGGATTTTGTGGTAGATGTCGCTGTAAAGCTCGGGATACATGTCGGGCTGGAAGATGTATTCGAGCGAGCCGAGCTTGGACTCTTCCTTGGTTTTGAATGACTGCGGCTCGTCGAGGACTTCGCCGTCGCGGTTGCCGAGGATGTTGGTGGAGAACCAGCCTTTGACGCCCAGCATGCGCGCCTTGAATGCGGGGGCGAGCACGGTCTTCATGAAGGTCTGGCCGGTCTTGAAGTCCTTGCCGCAGATGGGGGCGGCGTTTTTCTTGGAGAGCTCGACCATGACGGGAAGATCGACGGTGAGGTTGGGCGCGCCGTTGGCGAAGGGCACGCCTTCCTTGAGGGCGGCGTAGGCGTAGATCTGCGAGGGCGCGATGGCGATGTCACTGGCTTCGAGGCCTTTTTCGAAGGCGGCGATGGAGCGGTGCACGGCGGTGGGCTCCATGAAGATCTCAGTCGAGCCGGCCCAGATCATGACGACGCGGTTCACCTTCTTTTTGAAGGCGCGGATATCGGCGATGACCTGCTGGGCAAGGTCCATCTTGTTCTTGCCCTTCTTGACGTGGGTGCCGTGGAGGCGCTTGACGTAGTAACTGTCAAAGACGGCAGGCATGGGCTTGATGGATTCGAGATAGGGCTTGAGCTTGCGCAGGATCTCCGGCTTCAGCACTTCAGCGTGCGCGGCGGCCTGATAGACGTTGTCCTCGAAGATGTCCCAGCCGGTGAAGACGATGTTGTCAAGATCGGCGAGGGGAACAAAGTCCTTGATGAGCGGAGAGGTGGCGTCGGTGCGCTTGCCGATGCGGATGGTGCCCATCTGCGTGAGCGAGCCGACGGGGCTGGCGAGGCCGCGGCGGATGGCCTCAACGCCGGCGATCATGGTGGTGGCGACAGCGCCGAGGCCGACGACCATGACACCGAGTTTTCCCTTTGCGGGCTCGACTTTGGATGGGCGGGCCTTGCGCCGGGCGAGCTTATTTCCTGAGCGAACTGCAGCCGTTCTAGTGCTGGATTTTCTGGTTGCCATGATGACTCCTGTTTTTTTGAATCGTTGAAGATGATTGCGAAAACTGAGGGCGGGCGGCTAGGCTTCCGCGCCGGATTTTCTGCGCTGGATGTGAACCCAGAGGAACCAGGCGAAGAGGCCGGCGAGAGCCAGCTCCACGACGAGATGGAAGCGATGGAAGGCTTGCTGCAAACGGGGATCGGTGTTCCACTGCCGGCCGAGCTTCATGCCGATCCAGGCGAGGCAGAAGTACCAGATGAACGACCCGATGGTGGTGTAGATGTGGAAGCGGAGACGCGGCATTTTGCCGATGCCGGCGGGGAAGGCCACATAGGTTTGCACGAGGGGCAGCATACGTCCGGCGAGGATGGCGATGGAGCCGTACTTGAGAAAGAAGCTGGTCATGCGGTCGAGGTCGTGGCGGTTCATGAGGATCCACTTGCCGTAGCGCTCGACCAGCGGACGGCCGCCCCTGGCGCCGATCCAGTAGGCGATGGCCGAGCCCAGGTTGCATCCGAGGGCGCCGGCGGCGGCGACGAAGAAGAGGCTGAAGCGGCCGAGGTAAGCGAGATAGCCGGCGAACGGCAGGATGACTTCAGACGGGATGGGAATGCCCGAGGAGTTGAGGACGATGAGCCCCGCGATGCCGGCGTAGCCGCCTGCATTAATGATGCGGATGACAAGGAGGACGACGAGGGCGACGATTTTTTCGCTCATGAGCGTACTCAGTATATAAGCCGGTTGAGGAGAAAAAGGGGTGAGAGCGAGAGAAGGACGTTAAATAATTGATGCACACGTATGCAAGGAACGTGAAGGGAAAAATACACACGTGTGCATTTTTACGCTTGAAGGACCGGACGGCGAGGAGAAGCGGAATCAGGGAACGCGAGCCGCAGCGGCGCGAGAGGTTTGGCGGCGCGCTCGCCGGGAACACATTGACCGTGACGCCCGCCGCCGCGCGCATGCCTGCCCTCTCTCTGCGGGCGCAGCGTGCGCGCGACCACGCGGACGGTAGCGGCGCTGCGCACGCGCCCGCATGTTCTTGTTAGGATGAAGTGTGATTTCCCGATCGCGGCTCATCGCGGGACCGGAGGTTCGGCCCGGCCGACAGATGGCGCCGTCGCACGAGCCGATCCAGTTCCGCACATCCGTCTGGCATGCCAGCACGCTGCACTGCACGAGGAGGTTCCGTTGCCTGATTTTCCGCCCGTACCGCTGACGCTCGAAGGCTCCGCTTTACTGCATCAGTTTTTCCGATTCGACTGGACCCGTTGGCGGTCCTGCGCGGAGGGCGAACGCCGGCAGATTGCCGCCGAGGCCTGCGATGCCATGCGCGCGCTGGAGCGCAGCGACAACGATGCGCCGGTGCGCACGGCGATCTACTCCGAACTCGGCCACAAGGGCGACCTGATCTTCGTGCACTTCCGCGATTCGTTCGAGGCGCTGAACCAGGCGGAGCTGGATCTGGCGCAGACAAGGCTCTTCGACTTTTTGACCCCGACCCACTCGTATGTCTCCGTGGTGGAGCTGGGGCTGTACGAGTCGAGCCGCAAGACCTACGAGGCGGCGGAGGCGAAGGGTTTTGAGGCGCACTCGGCGGAGTGGAACGCGGAGATTGCAGCGTCACTGGCGCGGGGCGCCGAGGCCATGAAACCGCGGCTGTTCCCTGCGGTGCCGGAGAGCAAATATGTGTGTTTTTATCCGATGGACCGCAGGCGCGGCGAGCAGGCGAACTGGTACATGGTGCCGTTTGCGGAGCGGCAGCGCATGATGCACGACCACGGGATGATCGGGCGCCGCTACGGCGACCAGGTGAAGCAGATCATCTCGGGCTCGATCGGAATGGATGACTGGGAGTGGGGCGTGGATCTGTTTGCGGAAGATCCGGTGGTGTTCAAGAAGCTGATCTACGAGATGCGCTTCGACGAGGTGAGCGCAGTGTACGGGCTGTTCGGGCAGTTTTATATGGGGATCCGGCTGCCGGTGGAGAAGCTGGGAATGTGGCTGGAGGGCAAGCTCTGACACACGCCCGCGCCGACCTTGCACATTGCGCGTAAGACATCTTTGCCGTAGGCGCGCAATGTGAGGCGATAGATGACCACGCTTGCCGTCACCGCCCTGGGCCGGATCACGCTGAAGCAGGAGATGCCGCGGCATCTTGTCGCTCCGGCCGGAAAGCAACCGTGAAAACGATGCCCGGCGGGCAGGTCTTCTATCCTGAATCCATGCCGAAGAAATCAAAAGGACGCGGTACTGGGAAGAGGACAGCGAACGGCCCGCTGGCGCCGGACCGGGTCGCGGCGATCTTCAAAGCTCTCGACGAGGCCTATCCCAAGGCGGAGTGCGCGCTCGACCATCGCTCGCCATGGGAGCTGCTGGTGGCGACGATTCTATCGGCGCAGTGCACGGATGCGCGCGTGAACATGGTGACGCCGGAGCTGTTCCGGCGCTTCCCTACCCCGGAGGCAATGGCCAAGGCGACGCTGCCGGAGCTGGAGAAGCTGATCAAGACGACGGGATTCTTCCGCAACAAGGCGAAATCGATACAGGGCGCGGGGCGCAAGATCATCTCCGACTTCGGCGGCCAGGTGCCGCAGACGCTGGACGAGCTGATCACGGTTCCCGGCGCGGCGCGCAAGACGGCCAACGTGGTGCTGGGGGTTTGCTTTGGCAAGGCCGAGGGCGTGGTGGTGGACACACACGTGTTTCGCATTGCGCGGCGGCTGGAGCTGGCGCAAGGCGAGACGCCGCAGAAGGTGGAACAGGAGCTGATGCAGGTGCTGCCGCGGGAGCGATGGATCGGTTTCTCCCACCAGATCATCCATCACGGGCGCAAGGTGTGCGTGGCGCGGAGTCCGAAGTGCAGCCAGTGCAGCCTGGAGACGCT
>JAKCDN010000007.1 GCA_021841795.1 Acidobacteriota bacterium
AGACGCAGAAGTCAGGTTCAGCGGAATTTTACACTGCCGAGACGCGGCGGGGCGGGCGCGAAGGAGCGGAAGCGGCGGCATTTTATGTGGTAGGACCACTGGCGTCCGACGGGGTATGATGGTTTGCGGCAAGCACATTCTTTCCGCGAGAGGCAATTTCGTGATTCGAACCAGGATGATGGGCCAAGGCCCGGCACTTTTCTGCTCACTGGCGCTTTTGTTTGGCTCGGGGGCGCTGCACGCGGCCACCTGCAATCCCCGCGATTTCGGGGCCAAGGGCGATGGGACCACCAAGGACACGGCGGCGATCCAGCAGGCGATCGACGCCTGCGAGGCGAAGGGCGGCGGCACGGTGGAGCTGGCGGCGGGGATGTATCTGAGCGCGCCCATCGTGCTGAAGAGCAACATTACGCTGGAGCTGGCCAAGGGCGCGACCCTGCTGGGGTCTCCGGATCACGCGGACTATCCGGCCAAGGTGGAGTTCCGGCTTCCGGCGCTGCAATCGCTGGTGAGCGCGAGCAACGCGGACAACGTGGCCATTGTGGGCGAGGGCACGATCGACGGTCAGGGCGAGAGCTGGTGGAAGATGGCGCGCCAGGTGCACGACGCGGGCGTGATGGGCAATCCGCATCCGCGGCCGCGCCTGATCGTCTTCGACCACTGCCGGAATGTGCGCGTGGAGGGAGTCACGATCCAGAACTCGCCCTTCTGGCAACTGGTGCCGTACTACTCGGACAACGTGCTGATCCGGAACGTGCGGATTCTGGCGCCGCAGCATGCGCCGAACACCGACGCGGTCGATCCGTTCTCGTCGTCGAATGTGGTGATCGAGCATCTTTACGCCGATGTGGGTGACGACGACATCGCCATCAAGTCGGGCGCGATCAACTCGCCGGGCGGCGACGAGCCGTCGCGCAACATCACGATCACGGACTGCACGTTTCTGCACGGGCACGGGCTTTCAGTGGGCAGCGAGATTGCGGGCGGGGCGCACAACATCGTGGCGGAGCATATCCACTTTGAAGGCACGGACAACGGCATCCGCGTGAAGGCGAACCGGGACCGGGGCAACGACGTGAGCGACCTGGTGTTCCGCGACATCGACATGAAGGATGTGAGGAATCCGCTGATCATCAGCGAGTACTATCCGCGGATCATGCCGCCGGCGGGCGAGGTGAAGGCGGAGCCTGTGGGCCGGCTGACGCCGCATTTTCACAACATCATCCTGCAGAACGTGACGGCGACGGGCGGAGAGATCGCCGGCGCCATAGTGGGCCTGCCGGAGTCGCCGGCCACGGAGATTGTGCTGCAGAACGTGACGCTGAGCGGCAAGACGGGACTTGCAATCGGCTACGCCAACGTGGTGGGTCAGAACGTGAAGGTAACGGCGGCGCAGGGGGATGCGATTCTGAAGATGGCGGGGGCGAATGTAACCCTGCAGTAGCGCGGCGCGATCGACGGGCGCAGGCAGCGCAACGAAAGACAAGAGCGGCGATCTCCTTTGAGGGAGATCGCCGCTCTTGTTTGCTCGGAGCGCGGGTGGGGCAACTGGGCCCGGGCTGCGGACCCAGGCGGGTTATACGTTGTAGGTGGTGGAGGCGACGCGGCCGCCGTGACCGGTCCAGTTGGTGTGGAAGAACTCGCCGCGGGGCTTGTCTACGCGCTCGTAGGTGTGCGCGCCGAAGAAGTCGCGCTGGGCCTGGAGCAGATTCTGGGGCAGGCGCGCGGTGCGGTAGCCGTCAAAGAAGGCCAGGGCGGTGGAGAAGGCAGGCGTGGGCACGCCGAGCTTGACGGCATGCACGAGAGCCTTGCGCCAGGAGGCCTGGTATTTGTTGACGACGCGGGAGAAGTACCGGTCGAGGAGCAGGTTGTCGAGCTGCTTGTTTTTGCGGAAGGCGTCCTTGATTTTGCCGAGGAACTGGCTGCGGATGATGCATCCGCCGCGCCACATGAGGGCGATGCCGCCCATGTTCAGGTTCCAGCCGAACTCCTTGCCGGCGGCGCGGAGGAGCATGTAGCCCTGGGCGTAGCTGATGATTTTGGAGCAGAAGAGGGCGCGGCGGACGTCTTCGATGAACTTGTCGCGGTCGCCGACCCTGGGGGCGGACTTGGGGCCCTTGAGCACCTTCTCGGCATCGACGCGCTCGTTTTTGAGCGCGGAGAGGCAGCGCGCGAAGACGGACTCGCCGATGAGGGTGACGGGCTGGCCTTCGTCGAGGGCGCTGATGACGGTCCACTTGCCGGTGCCCTTTTGGCCGGCGGTGTCGAGGATCTTGTCGACGAGGGGCGAGCCGTCGTCGTCCTTTTTGGCGAAGATCTGCTGGGTGATGTCGATGAGGTAGCTGTCGAGCTCGCCCTTGTTCCACTCGGCGAAGACCTGGTGGAGCTCATCGGCCGAGAGCCCGAGGCCGCGGCGGAGGAGGTCGTAGGCCTCGCAGATGAGCTGCATGTCGCCGTACTCGATGCCGTTGTGCACCATCTTCACGTAGTGGCCCGCGCCTTCTTCGCCGACCCAGTCGCAGCAGGGAGTGCCGTCATCGACCTTGGCGGCTATGGCCTGGAAGATGGGCTTGACGTGGGGCCAGGCGGCGGGGTTGCCGCCGGGCATGATGGAGGGACCGCGGCGCGCGCCTTCTTCACCGCCGGAGACGCCGGTGCCGATGAAGAGGATGCCTTTTTCGGCCAGGGCCTTGGTGCGGCGCGTGGAGTCGGTAAAGAGGGAGTTGCCGCCGTCGATGACGATGTCGCCTTTTTCGAGATGGGGCAGGATGTGGTCGATCATCTCGTCGACGGTGCTGCCGGCCTTGACCATGAGCATGACGCGGCGCGGGCGCTTGAGCAGGCTGACGAACTCCTCGACGGAGTGCGCGCCGACGACCTGGGTGCCTTTGGCTTCGTTGGCCAGAAAGTCGTCGACCTTGGAAACCGTGCGGTTGAAGACGGCCACCTTGAAGCCATGGTCGTTCATGTTGAGGACAAGATTTTGTCCCATCACAGCAAGGCCAATGAGGCCGATGTCACACGATGCATCCGGCATATTGTTCTCCAAACGAATGAATTTTATCACTGCGGAAATTCGCGTTTTTGTCCGGATTTATTGTATCGCAGTGGTCTGACCTCAAACTGTGTCGCCGGCGGCATCTCCGCGGACGCGGATGCGCCTGCACTTTCCGCTTGGACTCCGATGCCGCGCGTGCTACTCTCTGCGTGTTCCCCCTTTTCCCCAGACTTCACCAGGGCCCATGCCGCTCCATCACGAAAGCGTGTCTTCGCATATGGCCTCCGCAGCGCGATCTGCCGCTCTCCATCAGCCGCGGTCCTTCACCGAGCGCAACGGCCCGCTTGACCGCTACTTCTACTTCGCCATGTCCCTGGTTGCCGCCGCGGTTGTGGCCGGCGGCTTCGGCCAGACGGTCGGCGTGAAGCTGTTCCATCCCGCGATCGCCCCGCCGCGCATTCTCTGGGTGCATGGCGCGGTTTTTTCCGGCTGGATCCTCTTCGTCATCCTGCAGTCGGCCCTGGTCCGCAGCCGCAACCTCCGCCTGCATCGCCAGCTTGGCTGGGCGGGAGCGCTGCTGGCCGCGGTCATGATCCCGCTCGGCCTGGCCACCGCGGTGATCATGGTGCGCTTCGAGATCTTTACGCTCCACCTTCCCCACCGCTACAGCTTCCTCGCCGTTCCCTGCTACGACATGCTTGTGTTTTCGGTCTCGATCGCGCTGGCGATCGCCTGGCGCAGAAGGCCTGAGTTTCACCGCCGCCTCATGTTCTTTGGCACCTGCGCGCTGCTGGTCGCGGCCTTTGCCCGCGTCGACCGCGCGTTTCTCGGCGGCCACGGGCTGCAGGATCTGGGGACCGATCTGCTGATCGCGCTCGGCGTGCTCCGGGACCGGCTTGTGGACGGGCGCATCCACGCGGTGTACCGCTTTGCGCTGCCCGTCTACTGCGCAGGCCAGCTCTTCGTCATCTACCTGGTGAGCGCCGGCCCGGCCTGGTGGCTCCGCATCACGCACGCCATCCTGGGCTGATCCGCTGCCCGCCGTTGCTATTGCATGCTCAGCTCCCCATCGGCATCGACGACGAGTTTGTCGCCGTCAATCTGAACGGAGTGGATCTTGAGGCGATCGAGGCTGACCTTGTAGCCGGAGGCGGCGGTGGAGCCGGCGAGGGCCTTGCGGAGCAGGTCGGCGGCGTTGACGCGCAGGGATTTTGGCACCTCGCCGCGCAGGAAGGGCGCGAGGACGAAGTTGATCTCGCGCCGGTCGGAGACTTTGTCGAGCTGAGCGTCGCGGAAGCCGATGATCTCTCCCTCGCCGTCGGGGACCATGGAGACCTGAGCGGGGAGCCCGAGGCTGACGCCGAGGCATGCGCCGCGCACGGCCTTCCCCATGCGCGCGACGGTGCGGACGCGGACGACGATGCGGTCCTGGCTGAAGGTGAGGTGGGGATCTTCGGTGGCGATGAAGCAGGGCGACTGGGGTCCGCCTTTGAGATAGTAGCGTCCGCCGGGTCCGCTGAAGAGCTGCTGGACGAGGGTGCGCTCGAGCGCCTGGCGGCTGACGGTGAGCTCGACGGCGCGGCCGGTCGGCATGGCGGCCAGGAGCACCAAAAGCGCTGCAAAAGCCGACGGAGAGAGCGTCATGGGCGTTCTTCTTCTACTCCCGAATTTTCCACTGCTTTAACTTTACGCAGGAGGGCGGAGGCCGGTTCCGCGAAGCGTGGGGTTAATATTTTGTATATTATACAAATAAAATAAGTTATCTGTGGTGTAAACTTTGTTTAGCGAAGTAGTTTGGGGAGGCCGGGGAAGGCATTTTTCTATTGATTTTTGGACAAAATATCCGTAAAATGACAATAAATGCTCCTCGGGTTCTCTTGAATCCCAGCCCTGACCGAGGATGAGCAGTACAACCTCCTTTCAAGGAAACAAAAATCAATGGCAAAGCGTCGTGGAAATCCGAATTGGGGCAAGCCGGAGCCCATTGGCCCGGTTGTGCCCACAGTGACCTCCTTCGAGCAGATTACCAAGGAGTTCAAATTACCGCCGGATCAATACATCCGGTCGACCCGTCTGCGTGAGTGGGCGCGTCGGAACAAGAATTCAAAATATATTCCTGAGGCTTTGCTCGAAGCCTGGGGCTTTGAGATTGAATCCACGCTGTAGGACTTTCGCCAGTAGTGCAAAAACGCCGCCTGCGGGCGGCGTTTTTGCTGTGCGCGCTAGCAGGCTGGTGAGCCCGGCGAGGAGTGAAGCCGGCGTCGGGACCGGGCTTTTTGATGAAACAGGCGCGACGGCTGGAGTTTTGCGATTGCGCGAGCCGCGCGGACCGCGGGCCGGGCACGCAGCGCACCGCCGAGCGCGCCCCGTGCGAAAATAGAGACGCGTTATGCCGCATAGCCCCCGCATCCCCGAGCCACCCTTTACCGACGTTCCCGGCGCGCTGGAAGAGATCCGCGCGGGGCGGGTGGTGGTGGTGGTGGACGACGAGGACCGGGAGAACGAGGGCGACCTGACGCTGGCGGCGGATTTTGTTACGCCCGAGGCGATCAACTTCATGGCGCGGTACGGCCGGGGCCTGATCTGCCTGACGCTGACCGAAGAGCGGGCGGATTACCTGCGGCTGCCGCCGATGACGCAGCAGAACTCATCGCGGTTCGGGACCGCGTTTACGGAGACAATCGAGGCGCGGGAGGGCGTGACCACGGGCATCTCCGCGGCGGACCGCGCGCATACGATCCGCACGGCGATCGCCGCGGACGCGACGGCGGCGGATCTGGCGCGTCCGGGACATGTCTTTCCGCTGCGGGCGCGGCGGGGCGGAGTGCTGGTGCGCGCGGGGCAGACGGAGGCCTCAGTGGACCTGGCGCGGCTGGCGGGGCTGACGCCGGCGGGTGTGATCTGCGAGATCATGCGCGACGACGGGGAGATGGCGCGGGTTCCCGACCTGATTGTGTTTTGCCGCGAGCATGGGCTGAAGATGCTGACGGTGGCGGAGCTGATCCGCTACCGGCTGCGGAACGAGCGGTATATAGTCCGCGCCGGGGAGACGCTGGTGACGACGCGCTACGGCGAGTTCCGCATGATTGCCTATGAGAGCGAGGTGAACGGCGGGGAGAGCCACATTGCGCTGATCCGGGGCGACCTGTGCCCGGGCTGCCCGGCGTTCCATGCCGGCCCGTTTCCGAGCCCGCTGCCGGACTCGGAGGCGAACGGGGCCATTGCCGAGGCGCGCATGCCGTGCCCGCACCCGGTGCTGGTACGCGTGCACACGCGCTGCACGGCGGGGGATGTGTTCGCGGCGGACTGTCACTGCCGGGAGACGCTGGACCAGTCAATGCGGATGATTGCCGAGGCCGGCTGCGGGGTGGTTTTGTATCTGCACAACACTTCGCGCGGGTTCGAGATCGAGCGGATGCCGCGTCCGGCGGCCGCGGCCTTTGACCCGGAGGGCTCGGCGGTGCCGGCGCAGGAGCGCGAGGGCGGCTCCGGCCGTCTGATCCTGCACCAGGAACTGCGGGTGCGGGAGGGCGCGCAGGCGCGCACGGGACGGATACTGCGCGCGATCGGGCTGGGCGGACAGATCCTGTCGGACCTGGGCATCCAGCGGATTCGTCTGCTCTCGAATACGCCGATGCACATTCCGGCGCTGGAGGGCTTCGGGCTGGAGATTGTGGAGCAGGTGGCGATTCCGGTGGAGGAGTGCGCGCGATCTGCCGTGTGATCGCCGCAGCCGGCGAATGGCCGGGATGGATCGAGGCCGCTCCATAGGCTGCCCCTCCGCACCCTTGAACCCTATCTTGAGAACACAAATGTCCCGCAGAGCGTGGACGTATTCTGCATGGCGTCGAATTTGAATACGGGCTGGTCGTCGCCGGAGAAGAAGGCGACATTGAGGGTGCGACCGGTGACGTAGGTGGCCATCCACTGCGCCTCTTCGCTGCCGCAGAGGGTGTTTTTGTGCTGGAAGCGCTGATCGGGCGGGACGTGGAGGCGGTAGAGAGTGCCTTCAACGCCGGCGTTGAGGTCGGCGTCGAAGACGGCGCTGACTTCAACGGGTTTGAGGCGGCGAATCTGCGCCAGGGGGAAGATGAGGAAGTCGATGGTAAGCCTGCCGTCGGAGATGACGACGTCGCCGGTGATGGCGTGGGCGTTGGTGCTGGCCGCGCGCCAGGGGCCGCGATCCTCCTGCGCGCCGGCAAGGGGGGCGCAGGCAAGTGTGAGCGCTAAGGCCGCGCCGAGCAGGACGATTTTTTTCATGAGCGTTCCTTCATTCCCGGGCCGAGCGGCTGCGCTTGGCAGCGAACCCCAAGCCGCGGCGCGCCGCCGGGCGGAGCCTACCAGCCCAGCACGTAGGCAAAGACGAGCGGGGCCACGATGGTTGCATCGCTTTCAATGATGAACTTGGGGGTCTTTTCACCGAGCTTGCCCCAGGTGATCTTCTCATTGGGGACGGCGCCGGAGTAAGAGCCGTAACTCGTCGTGGAGTCGGAGATCTGGCAGAAGTAGGCCCAGAGAGGGACATTGTCGCGCTGCAGATCCTGGTGGAGCATGGGCACGACGCAGATGGGGAAGTCGCCGGCGATGCCGCCGCCGATCTGGAAGAAGCCAAGCGGCGTCTTCGCGGTGGTTTCGGTGTACCACTCGGCCAGCTCCATCATGTACTCGATGCCGGTGCGGACGGTGTGCACGTTTCCGATGTCGCCGCTGATGCAGTGGCCGGCGTACATATTGCCGAGCGTGGCGTCTTCCCAGCCGGGCACGAACATGGGCAGGTTCTTTTGGGCGGCGGCGAGGAGCCAACTGTTTTTGGGATCGATCTGATAGCTCTTTTCGAGGACGCCGGAGAGGAGGATCTTGTACATGAACTGGTGGGGGAAGAAGCGCTCGCCGGCCTTGTCGGCCTTCACCCATTCGGCGAGAACCTCGTTCTCGATGCGGCGCATGGCTTCCATCTCGGGGATGCAGGTGTCGGTGACGCGGTTCATGTGACGCGACAGGAGCGCCTTCTCGTCGGCGGGGGTGAGGTCGCGGTAGTGCGGTACGCGCTCATAGAAGTCGTGGGCGACGAGATTGAAGACATCCTCTTCGAGGTTGGCGCCGGTGCAGGTGATGGCGTGAATCTTGTCCTGGCGGATCATCTCGGCGAGGGAGAGGCCGAGCTCGGCGGTGCTCATGGCGCCGGCGAGGGTGACGAACATCTTGCCGCCTTCAGCGAGGAGCTTGTTGTAGCCTTCGGCCGCGTCAACCAGGGCGGCGGCGTTGAAGTGACGGTAGTGGTGCCGGATGAAGTCGGTAATGGGTTTCATGGCGTTCAAAATAGCTCCAATTCTCCAACCTAACACAGTGAAAATCGGGTTTCTGTGAATTGCCGGGCCGGGAATGGGGCGGGGACGCGGGCGATTGCGTGGCATGAAGCGGTAAACCCTGCTGAATGAGGCGCAATGCCGGTTTCGGCAGGGAGGCTGCCGGGGTAAAGACGGGCCCAAGTAAGGACGCATGGCCGCGCGGAAAGACCGCCGCGATTGTGTGCCGCCGCTCGTGACGACTGTCACTGCCCGGATTCGCAAAAGGACTCACCTTGGATGCAGCGATTCCCCGCGAAAAGTTGTGTGGAGGGCGATCCCGGCAGGGAACTGCCGGAGCGTGGCTGCGCCCGCTTGCGCGCAAGGGAAGGAAGACGGCGGAATGAATGGTGCCGCATGGGATCCGCAGGAGCCGAGGCTCCGAATCTCCGAGACGATGACGGCGTGGCTGGAACGATCCCGGTATGGATGGCCAATCCACGACGGAGCGAAGGCGCAGACGCCGAGAGAAGCGGCAAGCCGGGCGGCGAATGGCCGCGGCGGCGGATGGCGGCGGAGACGCGCGGCCGGATGGCGGGGATGGATGGGCGCGGCGATGGCGGCCGCGGCGGGGGTGGTTCTGTTGGCGGCGCTGACGCCGCGGGCGATGCGCGCGCAGGACTGCCTGACGTGCCACGGCGACGGAAGCATGACCGACGCGGCCGGCCACAGCATCGCGGTGGACGGGAAGAAGTTTGGCGACAGCATCCACGGCAGCCTGCAGTGCACAAGCTGCCATGCGGACATTCAAGGCTATCCGCATCCGGGCAAGGTGACGGCGGTGAACTGCAAGACCTGCCATGCCGACCAGGCGGCGCAGCTTGCCGGCAGCGTGCATGCGGATGCGAAGGAGCATCCGTGCACGAGCTGCCACGGGAACGCGCACGAGATCTATCCCAAGAGCGACGCGCGCTCGGCGGTGTATCCGCTGAACGTGCCCAAGACCTGCGGGCAGTGCCACAGCAGCAACGGGATGGCGGGCAAACATGGATTGCCGAGCGTCTATCCGAACTACATCGACTCGATCCACGGATTCGCGCTGAGCACGGAGGGGCTGCTGGTGGCGGCCAACTGCCAGAGCTGCCATGGGTCGCACCACATACTGAGCCACACGGACCCCCAGAGCTCGACGTACAAGGCGAACATTCCCCAGACGTGCGGCAACTGCCACGCCAGGATCAACGACGAGTACCAGGCCGGGGTGCATGGGCAGGCGATTGCGAAGGGCGACATGAAGGCGCCGGTGTGCAGCGACTGCCACACGGCGCACGCGATTCTGCAGCCGACGGAGTCGGCGTTCCGGATGCAGTCGACGCCGATCTGCGGCAACTGCCACAAGGACAAGTTTTCGACCTACCGCGACACCTTCCACTCGCAACTGGGGTCGCTGGGCGGCTACGTGGAGACGGCGCGATGCTGGGACTGCCACCAGGCGCACGACGTGCGTGCGGCCAGCGATCCGGGCTCGCCGATCAACCCGGCAAACCTGATTGCCACGTGCGGGCGCTGCCACGCGGGAGCCAACGCGAGCTTTGTGCAGTATCAGCCGCACGCCAACGCGCACGACCGCAAGCTGAGCCCGGGACTGTATTTCGTCCGCCTGTTCATGAACCTGCTGCTGGCCAGCGTGCTCACGTTCTTCCTGTTGCACACCATCCTGTGGATTGTGCGCTCGCGGTACAACCAGATGAAGGATCGGGCCGGCAACGGAGGGAATCATGCCTGAGATGGAGCAAGCAGGGACGCGGGGCGTTGCACCGGAGAGGTTCTACGTGCGGTTTACGCGCGAGCAGCGCTACATGCACGCGGTGCTGTTCACGACGTTTCTGGGCCTGGCGGCGACGGGGTTGCCGATCCGGTTCAGCGAGAGCTTCTGGGCGCGCAGGTTCGCGGCCGGGGTGGGAGGATTCGGGGCCATTCTTTTTTTTCATAAGCTGTGTGCCGTGGTGCTGACGGTGGCCTTCCTTCTGCACTTGAAGGAGGTGTTCCAGCGCGGGCTGATGCGCCATGAAAAAGGCATCTTCTGGGGGCCGACGTCGATGGTGGCCAACTGGAAGGACGTAAAGGATGTCTTTGGCCACGTGCGCTGGTTCCTGGGCCTTGGCCCCAAGCCGCAGTTCGATCGCTACGCCTACTGGGAGAAGTTCGACTACTGGGCGGTGTTCTGGGGCATGATCGTGATCGGATTTTCGGGCTACGCGATGTGGTTCGCGCCGTTTTTTGCGCATTTTCTGCCGGGATGGGCGCTGAATGCGGTGCTGGTGATCCACAGCGAAGAGGGCCTGCTGGCCATCCTGTTCATCTTCTCGATTCACTTTGTGAATACGCACTTGCGCCCGGAGAGCTTTCCGATGGACATGGTGATCTTCACCGGGGTGGAGAGCGAGGCAGAGTTCCGGCACAAGCGGCCGCTGGAGTATGCGCGCAACGCGGAGGGCGGCGAACTGGAGAAGAAGGTGGGCAATGCCCCGCCGGTGTGGCTGGTGAACTTTTCCCGGGTGGCGGGATTTACCGCGATCCTGATCGGGCTTACGCTGCTGGTGCTGACGCTGACGGCGTACTTCAGTTGAGAGCGGGTGCGGGCGGGGATCGGCCGCGGCGGAGGACAGCCGTGCCGGCAGATTCGGGGCGCAGCCGGACGCGATGGACGCACGCGAGGGCGCAGTGAAGAAGGCAGCGATCGCACTCCGCGTCGATCCAGGCGCAGCCGGGGCGGCATCGGCGAAGTGGGCGCCGCTGCGACCGTTGCGATTGAACCGCGCCGGGGATGCGGCTGCCGATCTGCTCATGTGACTCCGGTGACGGCAGGAAATCTGGCGCAGGCATTTGATCGCGGCGCGCGCTCCGCGCGGTTTTCCGGATTTCAACGCTTGTTTTCGCTGTTCCTGCCTGGGCCGCACATCCGCTCTCTGCGCACAAGCTCAAGGACTCGGAGTGTCTCTCCTGCCACGGCGAGACGACGCCGGCCACGGCCGGGCGGCGCAACGGGCGTCAGGCCGCTGTCGCCACCGACGCGGCCCACTCCATGGCGTTCCACTGCGCGCGCGCGATGAAGTCGGGATCGATGCGGAGCTGGGAGGCGAGGGCGGTGACCCTGGGCCAGATGCCGGCCTCGACGGCGAGCATGAGGTCGTAGACGGGCGCCAGAGGCCCGGAGTGTTCGAGCAGCACGGTGCGTGCGGGCGGCGTGAGCGGGAGGCCATCGAGGACGCCGCGCATATGGATTTCAAGGATGGCGTCCATGAGCGACAGGAGGCCGACCTGGAACATGTCCGCGGCGCCGCAGTCTACGCGGGAGGCGATGGTTTCAGCGAAGCGGGCGCGAACGAGAGCGGCGAGGGCGAGGTCGGAGGGTTTGTTGCGCGAGAGCTCGAACATGCCGCTCAACTGGCACCAGCGGCGGGTCTCGTTTTCGCCGAGGATGACGAGGGCCTGGCGTACGTTTTTGACCTCGGCGGTGAGGCCGAAGACGGCGGAGTTGAGGTAGCGCAGGAGGCGGTAGTAGAGCATGGCGTCGGACTCGACGATCTGTTCGAGCTCGCACCAGTCGAGCTCGGGGCGGGAGACGGCGGCGAGGAGGCGCAGGTAGACGGTGCGATTGGACTGGACGCCGCGGGCGCGCATCATCTCGGGTTTGCGGAAGAAATAGCCTTCGAAGAGGGTGAATCCCTCGTTGCGGACGAGGTCGAAGTCGCTGCGGGTCTCGACCTTTTCGGCGATGAGCTGCGGGCCGCGGCCGCGGGAGCGGCGCGCCAGATTGGCGACATCGGCGAGGGGCGAGGTTTTGATATCGATTTTGAGGAAGTCGGCGTCCGCCTCGAGCGCGGCGCGGGGGTCGCCGGCGCGGAAGTTGCCGAGGGCGATGCGGCAGCCGCTTTCTTTCAGGCGGGCGCAGGCGCGCAGGACGTCGGGATCGGGCGGGACGGAGTCGGGGATCTCGGCGATGACTTTGTCCGGAGGGAGCAGGGCGAGGTAGTCGTTGACGAGGGTGTCGCGGGTGGTAACGATGAAGGCGGGGAGGTTGGCGGAGAGGGTGCTGAGGCCGATGAGGCTGGAGAGGTCGATGACGCCGCGGCTGGCGGCGTCGCCTTCGATGGAGGGGAAGAGGTTGTCGATGACGCCGCGGAAGAGCAATTTGTAGCCGAAGACCTTCTTGTCGGAGGCAAGGATGGGCAGGCGGGCGGCGAAGCGGGCGGGTGTCGGGAGTTCCGCCGTGAAGTCAAAGAGCGCCATGGCAACCTCTTAGCGAGGTATCGGCAGAAACGGGGCGCAGCTTTACGGCAATTCCCGGTTCCTGTAGCCGGATTCGATGCGGCGCCGGGCCGCTGCGGCCTGGGTTACGTCGGCTGGCGCGCCGGGGCTTCAGGATACGGCGACGCAGGAATGGCGGCCGCGGGAACCAAGCTGATTACCGAAGGGTATGTTACCAGGGGTGGGAAGATGGTAAAGTTCACGACAATACCTTCAAGATGAACCCAGAGCCTGCCCAGGGCCTGTGCCGGCGCGCCGGGGCGGAGCGCAGTCTGAAGAGACTGCGGAGCGCGGAACAGGCCTTTCTAAAGTTGATTTTGCATTTTGCCGATTTTGCAGGGAGGGGTTCAGGAGAAGGCCTGTCTCATGCCCGAATCCGCACATCGACGAGCAGTCCGGCTGGGGGCAGCGTTTTTTCTGGGGCTGGCCGGAGTGGCGGCGCTGCCGGCGCAGGAGTACAGCTTTCGCTACCTGGGCACGGCGGAGGGTCTGGAGAACATGGCGGTGCTGAACCTGTATCAGGACCGAACCGGTTTTCTGTGGCTGACGACGGAGGACGGGATCTACCGCTTCGACGGGAAGGAGTTTGCCGGCTACGGGCCGGGGCAGGGGATTCCGTCGAACGAGGGCACCGCGTTCGGGGAGGGTCCGGACGGGGCGCTGCTGGCCGGGGGCCAGTATGGACTGTACCGGCTGGCGCGGAACCGGTTTGAGAAGATTCCAGGCTGGTTTCACGGGGTGGGCTCGCTGGACGGCATCGCCTCCGACGGGCGGGGCGGCACGTGGGTGGGCACAGAGAATGGGCTGGTGGAGCTGGTGGAGGCTCCGGGCGGCGCGGGATACGAGGAGCGTCGCATCGCGGAGCCGGCGGGAGTGACCGGCCGCGGCGCGTGGGGCGTGTTTGCGGAAGGGAGCACGATCTGGTGGGGATGCGGCGAGCAGCTATGCCGCAGAGACCAGAAGGGCACGGTGGTGTATGGAGCGCGGGATGGTCTGGCGGACGCGGAGTGGGACGCGATTCTGAAGGACAGGCAGGGGAATCTGTGGGTGCGAGGCGGGAATGCGGGCGAGTATGTTCTGAAGCGCGGCGAAGAGAAGTTTGAACGGCTGGAGAAGGCCTCGCAACTGGATGCGTTTGTTTATGGCGCGGCGCTGGCCGCGGATGGGAGGGTGCTGCTGCCGGCGGCGAACGGTCTTTATCTGCAGGATGGCGCGGGGTGGAAGCAGGTGGACCAGAGCGCGGGACTGATGGGCACGGCGTACACGGTGCTGGAGGACCGCCAGCATCGGCTGTGGATTGGCATGGCCAGCCGGGGGTTGGCGGAGTGGGAGGGCTACGGCGAGTGGGAGAAGTACTCGGCGGCGTCGGGTCTGACGAACGACGTGGTTTTCGGGGTGCTTCCCGCTGGGGATGGATCGATGTGGGCGGGAACCAGCGGCGGGCTGTTTCATGGGGTGAAGGAAGATGGCCGGCTGCGGTGGAAGCACCTGGACGCGCTGGGAAACTCGGAGGTGATGAGCGTGCTGCCGCTCGGCGGCGGCGAGCTGCTGGTGGGCATGGCCCGGCATGGCGTGGCGCGGGTGGATGTGCGCAGGAACCGGGTTGCGTGGTACGGGAAGCTGGATGGGCTGCACAACAAGATGGTCCACGTGATCCGGTTCGACGGCGGCCGGCGCTTGTGGGTGGTGACCGGCGCGGGGGTGTATGTGGCCGACGCGCCGTACACGCGGTACCGGCAGATCGGCGATTTTGGGAGCGGACGGTTCTGGGCGCTGGCGGTTGCGCGGAACGGGGTGGTCTGGGCCGGCGGCGACGATGGATTATTTGCGTATGACGGGTCCAGCATCCGGCACTGGAACCGGGAGAACGGTTTGAGCAGCGACGAGGTGACGGCGATCGCCACCGGGCCTGACGGCGCGGTGTGGGCGGGGCACTGGATCGGCGGCGGGATCGACCGGCTGGTGAAGACCGCGACGGGGCGGAGGGTGGAGCGCAACGTGCAGCGGGCGGGCAGCGAGGCGCTGATTGATTTTCTTGGCATCGACGCGCATGGGCGGCTGTGGGCGGGAACGGGGCGCGGTGTGGACATGTGGAACGGAGCGCGCTGGACGCACTACGGAACGGAAGACGGCCTGGCGTGGAACGACTGCAACCTGAACGGGTTTGCCGAGACCGGGGACGGGGCGATCTGGATCAGCACGGGTGGGGGCCTGTCGCGGTTCAAGCCGCAGCCGCAGCGGTGGGCGCAGAGCCAGGCGGCGGTGGTGTTCACGAGCCTGATGGTGGGGCGAAAGGATGTGACCAGCCTCAATGAGCCCTCGTTTGCGATGAAGAACAACTCGCTGACGGCGCAGTTCGCGGTGCCGAATGCGGCGCGGCAGGACAGCCTGGTGTTTCGCTACCGGCTGGGCGGCGACGATGCGGCGTGGACGGAGACGTCGCGGCACGAGCTGCAGTTTGCCGGGCTGGCGCCGGGGAGCTACCGCCTGGAGGTGGAGGCGCAGGATGCGAGCGGCGGCTGGAGCATCGACAGGGCAACGTTCGGCTTCACCATCCGGCCGCCCCTGTATCTGAGCTGGTGGGCGATTCTGCTTTATCTGACGATTCCCGGGGCGGGAGTGCTGCTGGTGATGCGTCTGCGCGGAATGGCGGCGCGCAAGCGGGAGCGCGAGCTGCGGCAGCTGGTGGAGCTGCGCACCAACGATCTGAAGGCGGCCAATGCGGAGCTGCTGCGGCTTTCGCATACGGATGCGCTGACGGGACTGGCGAACCGGCGGGTGTTCGACGAGGCGCTGTTGCGGGAGTGTGCGCGGCTGCAGCGCTCGGGCACGTATCTGTCGCTGGTGATCCTGGACGTGGATCTGTTCAAGGCGCTGAATGACTCGGCGGGCCACCAGTGGGGCGATACGTGCCTGGCGAAGCTGGCGGCGGAGCTGGGCAAGGTGGCGCGCCGGCCGACCGATCTGGCGGCGCGGATCGGAGGCGAGGAGTTTGCGCTTCTGCTGCCGGATACCGATCCGGCGGGGGCCCTGGACATTGCCGAAGCGGCACGGCAGGCGGCGATGGGGCTGCGCCTGAAGCATCCGAATTCGCCGGTTGGACCGTGGCTGACGTTCAGCGCCGGCGTGGCTACGGCGATGGCGGGCGTGCTGGACACGGAGCGGGCGCTGGTGGCGGCGGCGGATTTTGCACTTTATGAGGCCAAGCGGGCGGGACGCAATCTGGTGATGGCGGCAGGCAGTGAGAGCCGGACGCGCTTCGAGCGGAGCGTGCAGCGGCCAACGGTTTGATCGCGCCTAGACGCGCCAGTGGTCGGGGCGCCAGGATTTGATGCGCTCCTTGATCTGCTTGGCGTTGAGGTTGTGTTCGAGGGCCTGGCGGGCAAGCTCAACCACCTCGTCATCGGCGGCGAAGCGCAGGCCGATCAACTGGTTTTCCGAGAGGCGGAAGATCTGTGCGTGCCACGCGGCGGGAGCCAGAGCCTGGAGGCGCAGGCGTTCCTCGAGACGAATGATGCGGTCCTGGACTTTGAGGGGATAGAGCCGCATTTTGGACAGGGCCACAAAGGCGGCGAGGGACAGGACCACCAGCCAGATTGAGTAGAAACAGAGATGGCGGGCGGCGTAGACGATGGAGATGATGAGGTTGGCCAGGAAGACCCAGGTGAGAAAGAAGTGATAGGGCGGATCGAAGCGGGCATGGTGCTTCAGGTCTTGCGGGGTTGAATTACTCATTGGCTCCTCCGGACGGGCGTGGGCTGGGAAGTGCGTCGCCGTCGTCCTGTTCACTGGATGGCGTGTCGGGGGATGCACTGGGGAGATCCTGGACTGAGGGCGTTGCGGTTTGCGGAGCGCTCTGCGCGGAGATCGAGGCGCTTTCAGCGTTCTGGTTGGGAGCGCGAGGCATGGTGAGTTCGGCAAGATTATCCGGTCCCAGAACCTGAGGATGCCTGGGCACGAGATGGTAGCGGCCGCGCACCAGGTAGTCCACGAAGAGACCGCCGGCCAGATAGGGGTTGGCGATGACGATCGGAACCGCCCAGGCGGAGGTGACAAAGGCCTCGTCGATGCCTTTTACGGAGCCGCTGTGACGCCGGTAGCCGGGGATCTGCGGAATCTCAAAGACGGTGAGCCGGGTTTGCGGATGCTTGCGGGCGTACCGCTCCAGCTTCCAGGTGATCTGCTTGGGCGTGGTGGCGCCGGCATCGGGGAAGATGCTGCGGCGGAAGCTGCGGGGGAAGTAGAGATTGAGAATCTCGCGGGAAAAGTCGGCGCAGTTGCGGTAAAGGAGATTGAAGCGGGTACGGTTGGGGGCTGCATTCAACTCCCGGATGAGGGCATCGTCCTGTTCGGGCGTGGTGGCGAAGCGGAAGGCATAGATGCGGCGCTCGTAGGCGGCGCCGGCCAACTGGGTCCAGCCCCCGTGCAGGAAGTTGCCGGGGACAAGGTGATCGCCCAGGATTTGAAGATGGGTTTCGCGATAGCGGTTGCGCAGACGCATGACGGTGGCGCGGTCAACATGGTCGGGCACGTCGGCAGGGTTTTCGACGGCGTAGAGATAGGGGAGGAGCGGAATCGCCACCCAATCGTAGCCGTCAATGCCCTGGTAGCGGGCGATGACGGCGCCCAATTCGCCGGGCTCGCAGCGGCGCAGCCTGACGGGGCTTTCAGCGCAGATGCGCTCGAAGTAGATGGCATTGTGTCCAGTGGGGTTGACGGCGCCGAAGAAGCCGTACGGCTCCTCCATCAACAGAGCTGCCTGGGCGCGGCAACAAGGGCAGAAGAGCGCCATTGCCACAAGCAGGAAAAGAACCAGCAGCCGGACTGGGCGAATCGAGAGCATCCGTTTCCTTTGGGGGTAAAGTCGGCTTCAACTCTCCCATTCAGTATGCCTCACTTCGGGTGACGAAGCCATTAAAAATGGCACCGGCGTACCGGCGCGCAGCGGGTTGCCTTACACCCTTTCCATGATTGGATGCAGGTTCTTGCAGGCGAAGGGAAAGGCAAATCCGCCAGTCATTTAGACCCGATTTCCGGGGGAAGGTTGCGGTGCCGGCGGGAAGCCAAGGCGCGGCGCGGACCGCCGGGATTTGAGCAGGGATGGAGGCGCGGACTGGAGGGTGCGGAGATGGGACGATCGCCGGGAGGGATCAGTCGCGCCGCGCAGGGACGACGAGGGAGATCTCCTGGATCTCAATGAGTCCGGAGCCGGCGCGCTTTTCGAGCTCCGGCAGAATCTCGTCCACCTTTTCGCGGGTTTCAATCAACTCGATTTTGATGGGCAGGTAGTCGGAGATTTCAAGTAAATGCACGGAGTGGATGCGGTGCGCGTCTCCGAAGCCCGCGACGCCCTTGATGACCGTAGCTCCAGCAACGCCGCTGTGGAAGAGGTAATCGAGAATGCTGGAGTAGACGGGGATCCCGTGGTGTCTGGCTCCGTCGCTGAGGTAGAGCGTGACTTTGACGGCCTTTCCCGTGGTGAGCATAGATTCCTTTCCGGTGAGGCGCGAGGCGATGCCGCTTGCCGCCGCTCGCCCGGTCTGCGTCGGCAGATACCGAAGGATTGAAGCACCTTTGCGGAGAAGATGCAAGAAGGCAGCGAAAGCAACCGCGCCGGCGGTTTGAGATTGAGCGTGGCGGCAGGTTGCGCGACGGCCTGGTTGGGACCATGCCGCGCATCGGGGTTCCATGGCCGTGGAGCCGAGCAGCCTAGAACGCGGCGCGCAGCGCTCTGGCTGCGTTGCGCGAGGCATAGTACAGGCGCCTAAGCTCCTGCCTGGGCTTGCCGGTTCGCGGCGGGAGCCCGGCCTCGCAGCTGCCGATGGCGGCGCGGACCGCGTTTTTGAGCCCGGCGGGCAGATCGCTGTCGAGCAGCTCGCGCCAGAGCATTACGACGATGGCATCGAGAGCTTGCGAGCGGACCAGGTCGGGGGTGAGGGGCGTGGGAAAGGCAGGGCAGGATTCGACGCCGAGCGCGCGCAGGCCGAGCATGGTGCGGACGCACTTTTCACAACGGCCACAGTTGGGCCGGGCAAAGCTCTGCCAGCAGACACGCAGGTTGGCCAGGATGTCGGGATAGACGATGAGGTCGCGCAGCTTGTCGATGCGCCGTTCGCCGCCGTCGTGGACAATCGCGAGTGAATCGGTGGACCAGAGCGGATCGAGCAACGGGTGCGAACCGGCGGGGCGCAATTCTCCATATGCGTAGGTTGACGCAAAGTAGACCTTGCGGTGGATGGGCGCAAGGGCATGAGCGACGCCGGCCATCGCCGCGCCGTAGTACATGACCCAGGGGCAGGGAGTTCGACCCTGGCCGGTGAAGGCCGTGGATTCGTCCCAGTGGAGGTTGGTTCTGACAACGATTAACCTCTTGCCGAAGGTTTGCGCGGCGCGGCGTACCAGGGACTCCGCGGTGGAGAAGAAGACTGTCTCCGTCAAGGGAATGTCGAAGCCATGGACGAGGATGAGCTGGTCGATCTCGTCGCGATGCTTGACGAGCGAGTGATAACTGTCGACGCCGCCGGAAAAGAAGAGAGAGACGCCCTGCGGCGCATCGGGGGCCGAAGGCGCCCGGTTGTAGATGAGGGGGACGGCGCTGCCGCCTTTGATCCAGGCGGCATAGATGTCGCGGATTTCCGGGAGGCGATCGGCAAGGGGCGGTGGAACTGTGCCGAGTTCCGCCGGTCTGCCCGTGGCCACGGCTTCTACAAGACGCAGGGGAACAGTCCACAGCAAAGAGTCGGCCATGGGGATCGGGGACTCGATCCACAGGCCGCGATCAGAGACTTTCATCGATCTCACCTTACGATCCGGTTGCGAACCGCATTGTCAACAGGGAGGAGGCCCGGCAAGGTGTCGCATTGTTGCCGCGAAGAGAGGAGCAGTACGATACCGGAGAAGCCATTATAGATCGCGGGACCGACAGCGCCGGCGCAGCTGAAAAAACCTTCGCGGCGGATGCGCATGCCTGGGCGCCTTTGGGCGCGATCGCCTGGCTGCGCGCCTCCGCGCCGCAATGCGCCCTGGCTGTCGCGCCATGCCTGTCGCGAGCCGGAAACCGGTGGACACGGAGCGCGGAACAGTCAGCCGGGTCTGAGGCGCGACAGACGGTCCGAAGGCCGGCGTTACCGTGCGCGGCCGCTACAGCAGGTCGGCAAGAACGGTTCCGCACCAGGTGGCGGCCAGGCCAAGGATGAGACTGCCGACGGCGTAAAGGGCCGCGAGCGCGAAGGCGCCGGAGCGCATGGTGGAGAGGGTTTCCCACTCATAGGTGGAGAAGGTGCTGTAAGCGCCGATGAAGCCGATGGGCACCAGGAAGCGCCAGGCCGGATCGAGGTCGGCGCGCTTGCCAAGATAGGTGAGGGTGAAGCCGATGATGACGCAGGCGGTGAGGTTGATGACCAGGGTTCCGTAGGGAAACCTGGTTCCCATGCGGCCGGAGACGGTGGAGCCGACCCAGTAGCGAAGGACGGAGCCGGCGGCGCCGCCGGCGGCGATGAGCAGGTATTTCGGCAACGTGATTCTCCTCTCGATGGCAGCGCGCCGCGCCGGGTTTGCCGGGATGTCGCCAGCGATGCTGCGATTCCGGGCGCGCCGTGCGGCGGCAGAGTTGGCATTGTGTTGAGGGATCGCGTGGCGACATGACTCCTCAACAGGATTCCCTGTCAGGAGTCATCATCTGTCCGGCCGATCAGGAGGACAGCGGTTGACCTGCGGCTTCGCGGCTGGTTCGGCAATGAAGACGCGGTTGGGTGAACTCCTTCACCGCTGACTTTTATTAGAGCGTGGAGTCGGGTGAGTGTCAATGAGCAGGCATCAGGCTTCAGGGGCCTGGGCTGTGGGATGCGTTCGGGTTGCGGTCCCATTCCGGTTTTGGCGCAGGGTTACGCGAGGCCTTTTTCGCGGAACCAGAGCGAGCCCCAGGGAGTGCCGGGCAGTTTGACCTGGGCGTTGCCGGAGTAGTCGCCGGGGAGCGGGGTGCGGGTGAGCGCGAGCGTATCAATATATTCGGCAGTGTAGGTCTTGCCGTCGGGGAGCGCGAAGGTTCCTTCAGCAGGCTGGTGCTCGTCGAAGTAGTAGAAGAGGACAGAACCGTTGGCGCGGCGGGCAGCCATGGGGTCATCGGCGAAGTTGGTGAAGCCGATGGGTCCGGGGCCGATGGCGATGGTTTCTTCAAGCAGGCGGCGGAGGAAGGCGATCTTGGCGGGGCTGGAGCCGTGGAGCACGCCGCCGTGGGACCACCAGAGGATGTCGTCGGGGTCAAGATAGGTTTCGCCGTGGCCGCAGTAGCAGCCCTGCGCGGCGGCCTGCCAGAAGCGGCGGGTCATGGCGTCGCCGGAGATGTTGCCCCAGCGCGAGGCGATGTTGCCTTCGTAGCGGCACTCGTCGAAGACGACGGGCTTGCCCCAGTCGCTGCGCCACTGGGCGCCCAACTGCATGCGCGAGTCCTGTATGCCGGCGTGGGTGCACCAGCCGCGGGCATATTCATATTGATAGTGGCTGTAGTGGATGGAGCGGAGGCGATCGAAGGCGTCGTATTCGCCGAGGATGCGGGCGTAGCGGTCCCAGTCGGCGGTGGTTTTGGACTTCATGAGGTCGAACTCGTTGGCGAGCGACCACCATACATTGCGATAGGCGCTGAAGCGCGCGATGACGTAGCGGAGATAACGATCGTCAACGGCGGCGGGCATGGCCTGGTAGCCCCACTTGTCATAGGGATGGAAGAGGATGAGATCGGCCTGGACGTTGATCTGGAGGAGCGCGGCGATGAGGCGGTCGAAGTGCTGGAAGTAGGCGGTGTTGAAGATGGAATAGTCGTTGACGTCGCCGGAGCGAGGGAAGGGATACTGGGGCGGTTCCTTGTGGTTGTGCTGGTACCACTTGGGAAAGAGGCACATGCGCAGCTTGTTGAAGGGCGAGGCCGCGAGCGTGGCCAGGGTCTGGCGCTGCGTGGTCTCGGGCTGAAAGGCCCAGGCATAGCAGGTGGTGCCGCACTCGACGTAGGGTGAGCTGTCGGCGTAGGAGAAATGGTATCCGTCGCGGACGGAGACCGGCCCGCGATTGCCGGCCGCCGGCGCCACGCACTGGAATGCGCCGGAGCGGCCGTGAAGCTGCGGCGCGTTGCTGGTTGTGGACCAGGACCATGCGCCGGGCGCATCGGGCATGAAGCGGATTTTGTATGTGCCATTGCCGTCGTAGAAGCCTTCGACGGTAAGCGCGCGGTTGATCTGGCGGAAGGTGGCCGAAAGCGAGACGTCGAGAAAGGGATTGCCGGCGGAGGGACCGGCGAAGGTGAGCTCAAGGACGTCCCAGCGCGAGACCGCTGCGCCTGGCTCCGGCGATGTGGGCGGTGCGGCGAACACAGGCGCGGAGGCTGCGGCGACGGCACAGGAGGAAAGCTTGATGAGATCGCGACGGTTCATGGAACTCCCCGGGCTGAATTAGATCACTACGCGCGGACGCCGTATTGCATCGTTGAGCCTCCGCGGCTAGCCGGACTCATCGCCGGTAATGGATCAGCGGTCTCCAGACGACGATGCGCGCGGGAGTGCATTCCCGGCAAGATCGAGGCGCGAGACCGTCTCGGATTCATTGCAGCTACGCGGGCTTTCACGCCCCTCCACCGATTTTCGCGTCGGGCGTTCTCCAGGCGCGGAGAGGAGGAAATAACGCAGCCAGTACGCCAGCACAAACAGTTGGATCGCCTGGCCGCCCTGGTCAAGCCAGTGATAGGCCGGGCCGCTGGACCACTGAGCGTGCAGCAGTGCGACTAGAAACCATGCGAAGACGTTGACGCCCAGTCCCGTGGCAATGTTCAGTTCCCGCTCAGGCCAGTGCAGCTTGCACAGGCTGCTCCATAAAATCAGGGCCAGAAAGCCGGCAAACTGAAGAACACTGTCGGCGCGTATGCCAAGAATGTAGGCGTTTGAAAAGAAAGAGTGATTTGGAACTCCAGTCCATCTGGAAAGTGCAAAGATCAGGACAGCAGATCCTAAAAAGATCCACACAGCGAACCGTGTGAGTGGCGGGTCTTTCTGATTGGCGCGCAGCAAATTCTTTGCCGTCTCAAGCAGAACCCAGAAATAAAGCAGGAAGTCGCCCGCAATTTCGGCAATGAAGGAGCCCCAATACCAATGAGAGATGCCGCTCCGGAGATAGATTGCCAGCCCAAGCGTACTGGATACGAGGTCAAAGCCAACATAGGCAAAAAAGGCCGGTGAAGAGCGAAAAGCCCGCTTACTCGCCATTGCTGCAACAAGCAGCGATGCCAGCACGACATAAAAAAAATTGCTTGCAGTATCGAGATCCACTCGTCCTCATTCGATCCAGGGGTGGAAAGGTTGTGGTGATGCCAGCCAAGCGCGAGGCCTATATCAATGTCGGTCGTGTCGATGCGGCCTTCTGCTTTGAGATTCGGTGAGTACAACGCGGTTTGCGCGCGCGGCTCCAGCCACAGCCAGTAGAACCCGCTGCATCTGCGGCGTGAACTCGCGGCGAACTGCTTCCTTCTGCGCAAGGCTCACTGCCCAATAAAGCAAAGTGCAAAGCCATGCGCCGATGATGGCCTGATTCAGATGCTGGTACTGGACAAGCGAGGTTTGATGAGTGTGCAACACCGCTGCCGCGACATTGGCGGCCGAGAAAAAACCGAGGCCAGTCGCAAGCTGCAACTCACGGTCGCGCCATCCGATTGACAACATCTGGCTACTCGCAATCAACGCAAGAAGGAAAATGATTTGGAGAATCGAGACAGCTTGCTGAAGCTGTACAAGGTACCGCAGTTCCAGGGCTGTGCCGGCCAGGCCGGGCAAGGCAGTGAACGGCCAAACGGCCGCGCCGACGGCCAGAATGAGACCGCTCACTGGAAGCAGCGCAAGTCGTGAAAGAGAGGCCCGAAGCGGACGGAGAATGGACCACGCGAGTTCGACAAGAACCGCGAAGAGCAAAACTGAATCCAGGATGGTTTCGCCGAGATACCAGGTCATGTAGACCGAAGGATAACGATGGAGGACGAGAGCAGAGGCGAGGTCGCCGACGAATGACCGCACGATATACAAAAAGAAAAATGGAAAGGTGCGCCAGACACGGCGATAGAGAAGGATACCAATGACCGCTGCTTCCGCAGCGCTTGCGGTAAACCAGAGTGCGGTATCCAAGCTCACCGTCCCAGTTTACTCGAACTGCAAATCAAACAGTGGTAAAATTAGAGCGCGAGTACGCGAAGGGGTTACAAAATAACAAATCCCCCAAATGGGGGATTTGTTATCCAACTTTATAACCGCACCTCAGATCAACTGAGCGGGTTTGCCAAGAGCTCTGAACTTGCTCTAGCTTCAGAAGGAAGCAGGCGGGTTCGGGAACGGCGAGGACATATAACGGCTCGGCGGATTCGGGAACGGCGAGGACATATAGCGGCTCGGCGGATTCGGGAACGGCGAGGACATATAGCGGCTCGGCGGATTCGGGAACGGCGAGGACATATAGCGGCTCGGCGGATTCGGGAACGGTGAGGACATATACCGGCTCGGCGAGGAGGTATACGTGCCAGCGCTTGCTACACAAGCAGAAGCTGCAATCAGAGAGACGGCAGCAAATTTTGTAAAGATGGACATTACGGAACGCATTCAGAAACTCCTTTGGCCTATGCGGCGTACCCGCTACTT
>JAKCDN010000246.1 GCA_021841795.1 Acidobacteriota bacterium
ATGGGCGGCCAGCCGAAGCCCTCATAGAGCGAAGGGAAAAGCAGGCAGAGGGCGCGGCTGTAGAGGGCTTCAATGACCTCGACCCGGGGGGTGACGATGGCAACGATGCGATGGTGAATGCCGAGGGCGCGGGCCAGGCGGACGAGGCCGCGGTCAAGGGGCTCGCCGGCGAGAACGAGCTGGAGATCAGTGCCCGCGGATGCTTTGGCGAAGACGCGCAGCACGCCCGCGCGGTTTTTGTAGGGGAGGTTGGAGCCGAGATGCAGGATGAAGGGCGAACGGAGGACGCCGAACTGCGCGAGACGGCGGCCGGCCTCGTCGGGAGCGAGGGGTTGAAAGGGATAATTGAGGCCGTTGAGGACGACCGAGAGATTGCTATCAGACTGGAGAATGGCGCGGACATCGTCGAAGGTGGCACGGGAGACACAGGCGACGCGGGTGGCGCGCCTGAGTCCGGAACAGATCCAGCGCTGGAGGATTTTTCCGAAGCGGGAGGCTCGGAGCTCGGGGATCTCGCCGCGGGCGGCGCGGACGGCGATCATGTCATGACAGGTAATCAGCACCGGAGCGCGTTCAACGAAGGGGACGTAGACGGCGCTGCCGTGGTCGCAGAGATGGACCAGATCGGCACGGGCGGCGGCGGCGCGAAGCCTGCGGGGAAAGAGGATGAAGCGGTCGATGTATCCGAGCCATTTTCCGAGCCCGCGCGCGGAGGGGATGCAGGCGCCGAAGAACGGGCGCGGGGCGATGAGGCGGACGTCGATGCCGGCCGCGCCGAGTTCGCGGTGGAGGGCGGCAGCCCAGATGCGCATGCTTGTGGAGCCGTCGAAGCGGTAGTTGCCGACCAGCAGAACTTTCATGATGCGTACCGGAGCGGCATTGCCGGCGAGGAGCGGAAGCGGAGTCCGGCGGCAGCGCGGCGAAGGCGGCGCAGAGGTGCGCTAGTATCGTGACTATGCGGCCGGCGGTGATCGTATTGTCGTTCAACTCGGAGGCGACGCTGGGAGCCACGCTGGAGCGGGCCCGGCAGGTATCCGATGAGATCCACGTGGTGGACTCGTACAGCAGCGACGGCTCGGTTGAGCTGGCGCGGGGCGCGGGCGCCAGGGTGGTTGAGCGCGAGTTTGCGAACTACGGGGCGCAGCGCAACTGGGCGATCGACAACCTGCCAATCGCGTCGCCATGGCAACTGCACCTGGACGCGGACGAATGGATGGACGACAGGCTGGTGGCCGCGATACAGGCGCTTGCCGATGAGCCGGAACACGATGGGTACTTTCTGCCGCGCTACGTGCGCTTTCTGGGCCGGGTGCTGCGCCACGGCGGGATGAGCCCGACGTGGCATCTGCGGCTGTTTCGCAGCGGGGCGGGGCGGTGCGAGGAGCGCAAGTACGACCAGCACTACCTGCTCAGGAGCGGCACCACGGGAGAGCTGGAAGGCGCGATGATCGACGACGTGCGCATGCCGCTGACGGAGTGGATTGCGCGGCACAACCGCTGGGCCAGCGGCGAGGTGGAAGAGCTGAACAGCCGGGAGACCGGCGGACGGCTGCGCGCCGACGCCCGGGGCAATCGCGCCGAACGCAAGCGGTATCTGAGGAAGCAGTACGACCGCCTGCCGCTGTTCGTCCGGCCGCCGCTTTTGTTTGCGTACCGTTACGTGTTGCGGCGGGGATTCCTGGACGGGAGCGAAGGGCTGATCTTCTGGGTTCTGCAAACCTTCTGGTTCCGTTTCCTTGTGGATTCGAAGATCTGGGAGCAGCGCCATGCGGCGGGCGGAGCGTAGCAGAACGAGCAGCGGCGAGCGCATGAGGGCGATAAGCGCCAACTACTGCGGCGGCGCGGGGGATGGGACCGCGGAGCCGCCGGAGTCGTTGCCGGATGGCGGAGGCGACGCGAAGCCTGAGGGCTGCGATGCGGAACCGCGACTGGAGGCGGAATGGCCGAGCGGATCACTGTGCGTGCGCGTGCCGGCGGGGAAGACAGCGCGGTTGGCGTGGTTGAATGAACTGCCGTGCGCGCGCGAGGGCAGGCCATGGGGGTTTGCGGCGCGCGGAGCAAGATTGAAGCGACGGCCGGGGATACCGCGCGAGAGGCCGGCGCGCGGGACGGGAGCCAGGCCCGGCTTCACGGCAAAGGAGGGAGCCGCGAAATCCGGAAGCGCCGCCGGCGCGGCCGCGCGGCTGGCGGAATGACCGGCGGCGGAGCCCGGGGAAGTGAATGCCGCGGGGTCGCGCCAGATGCCGCCGTGCTGCACGGTAGAGCCGAAGCTGTCGCGCCCTGCCACCCAACTGGATGTGCCCGATGCGGCGGCGGGATTGCGGAGCTGCGATCCGCCCGCGGCGCCGGCGGCGGGTCTGAATGCGCCCGCGGCGCCGAAGCTTCCCTGCCCCGGCGACCAGGAGGAAGCGCCGGCGGCGACGGGAGCCGGGCTGGAGGCTGAGGAGCCATGGGCGTCGCCGGAGCGCGACGACGGCTGGCTCACGGGCTGCCAGATGCCGGAGGCGGGCGGCACGGTTTGCCCAGAGGCGGGCGGTGCTGTCTGCGTCTGGGAGGCGCCGCTCTGCGCGTACACGGGCTGGGTTTGCGCGAATCCAGGAGGAAGCGCGAGGACGAAGGCGAGTGCGGCGAGGCAGCCTGCGCATTGGAGATGGATGCGGGTCATGGCTTGAAACCTTTGAGGGCCAACGAACGGAAGGCCGGCCCCGCGGCCTCGGACAGATTGCGTTCCAGCTCACCGAGCACGCGGGCGGACGACCAGCGCGCACAGGCATATTCTCGCCCATTTTCGCCGGCCTGGCGAAGGTCCTGGCGACGGAGGGCGAGGATGGCGTCAAGGAGGGCGGCGGGGTCCCGGGCCGGGACGACTATCCCGGCGCCGGATTCGCGCACCATCTGCGCGACCTCGCAGGCGGGGTTGATGGAGGCGACGATGGGGCGCGCGGCGGCGAGATAACTGACGATTTTTGAGGGAAACGCGACTCCGGAGACCGAATGCTGCTGGGTCACGAGGCAGATGCCGCTGGCGGCCATGAGGCCGCGGAAGTCGGTCTGGCTGAGGAGCGGGAAGAAGCGCACGTTGGCAAGACGGAGCGCGGCGGCGCGGCGTTTGATGCGATCGCACTCGGCTCCGTTGCCGACGCAGAGGAACAGGAGAGAATCGTCGTCGCGGCAGAGGGCGGCAGCGTCGAGGATGACATCGAGCCCCTGCTTGACGCCCATGTTGCCGCTGTGGGTGACAAGGAACCGATCGCCGAGATGGTAACGATGGCGGAATGCGCTGCCTTCCTCCGGGGTGAGGCACATGAGCGATTCGTCCATCCGGGGCTCGATGAGCTCGACTTTGGAATCGGGGAGGCCTTTGTCGATGAGGCGCTGCCTCATGTTCGGCGTGAGCGTGGTGACGAGGCGGGCATGCCGGTAGGCCGCGGTCTCGACTTTATAGAGGAGCCGGACCATCCAGCGGGGCAGCATGCCGAGATCGGAGGCGGAGTCGGGCTGGAGATCTTCAACGTCGAAGACGTAGGGCACGCCCCAGAAACGGCTGAGGAGAATGGCCGGCACCGCGAGACCGAGCGGGGGCGAGACAACGAACAGGACATCAGGGCGCCGGCGCAGGAAGGCACGGAGGGTTACGCCGACGATGAAGCTGGCCTCATGAAGAATGCGCTTGACGGAGCGGACCCGGCCGGGAATATAAGCCCAACTGCGAACGATGCGGACGCGATTGCGCACCTCGGTTAAGCCGAGCTTGCCGGAGTATTCCGCGGGCACCTTCCAGTCGGGGTAGTACGGAAACGTGGTGCAGACCTCGACGTCGTGACCGGCTGCGGCAAGGTGTTCGGCGCGGTAGGTGGTGAAGGCGCCGATGCCCGTTACTTCAGGCCAGTAATTGATGCTGAGGAGAAGAATTTTCATTGAGGTGCAGTTCCACGCCCGGCTTGCCCGAGGCTGTTTATCTATAACTTGATTATCTCAGCGGCTGCATGCCGCGAAATGCGATTCGTATGCGTCGGCAACCGCGTCGATGCGAAATTGACGCAGATGGCTCTCGGCATTGGCGAGGTATTTCCCGAGCTGGCCGGGCGAGTTCAACAGACGCAGAAGAATATGGGCCAGTTCTTCGACGTTGCCTTCTTCAAAGAGCATGCCGGCCTCCCCCACCGATTCCGGCAGCCCGCCCATGCGGCTGGCCACGGGGACGCAGCCGCAGGCAATGCCCTCGACCGGGACCACGGGGCAGGCTTCAGGGGGCGCAGAACGCGAGGGAACCACGAGAATTTTGTGCCGGTTCATGGCAAGGGCAAGATCATCGCCCTGCCTGACGCCGAGGAAGGAGACGGCCTCTGCAATACCCAACGACTTTGCCAAGGCGCGCAGAGCTTCTTCTTCCTCGCCGGAGCCAATGATGGAGAGCGTTGTGTGAGGGCGGCGCCGGCGAACGATTTCGTAGGCGCGCAAGAGGGTGTCAACGCCTTTGGCGGTGACCAACCTGCCCACGAAGAGAAGATCCTCGGCGCGCTCGACCTCCGGAATGCAGCGGAAGATTGCCGAGTCGTAGGGATTGCGGATGACCCGGGAGCCGGGCCGGATGGTATCGGCCTGATATCTACTGACGCTCATGAACGAAGGACGCCAGAGCAAGGAACGCTTCAAACGGTCCTGCCAGGCGAGGCGGCCATCGGGCCGGGCGATGGGACCGTGAAAGACAAGCAGAAACGGCTTGCGCGGAAAGAGCAGCCAGAGCGGCCAGGCGAGGCGGAGCGAGATGTTGCTCTGCAGCACGATGTCGGCGCGGCGAATCTCGGCGATCAGGCTGGGCGCGGCGGGTCTCCGCACCACGCGAAACGGCTCTTCACGGTCGTGCGCATCGCCGCGTGTCTCCGTCGCAACCGTAACGGCGTAGCCCCGGCGCGCAAACGTCCGGGCGAGAATCAGGCTGACGGTTTCGATGCCGCCGAGGCTGGGCGGAAAGGCGTAGGACAGGATGAGCAGGTTCCTGGGCTTCATGGCTATTT
>JAKCDN010000247.1 GCA_021841795.1 Acidobacteriota bacterium
GCAGGGGTATTATTACGGCTTCTCCAACGAGGGGCTCTGGCCGCTCTGCCACATCGCGCATAATCGCCCGCTGTTTCGCGCCGAAGATTGGGCGCACTACCGCAAGGTAAATCAGAAGTTCGCCGATGCGGTGTGCCGCGAGGCCGACTCGGAAGATCCCATCGTCCTGGTGCAGGATTATCACTTCGCCCTGGCGCCGGAGATGATTCGCAAGCAGTTGCCCGCCGCCACCATCATCGCTTTCTGGCATATTCCCTGGCCCAACGCCGAGCGCCTGGGCATCTGTCCCTGGCACAACGAGCTCCTGGAAGGACTGCTGGGCAGCAGCATCGTCGGCTTTCACACCCAGCTTCACTGCAACAACTTCCTCGATTCCGTCGACCGCTACCTGGAAACCCGGCGCGACCGGGAACAAAACGCCGTGGAGATGCGCGGGCATCGCACCCTGGTGCGCCCTTATCCCATCGCGCTCGAGTGGCCGGTCCGATGGGTTGATTCGGCGCCGCCTCCCGAACAGTGCCGTGCGCAGGTGTGGAAGGAACTGGGCCTGAAACCGGATGCCCTCCTCGGCCTCGGCATTGACCGCCTCGACTACACCAAAGGCATCGAAGAGCGTCTGTCCGCGGTAGAGCTGCTGCTTGAAAACCACCCGCAATACCGCAATCGCTTCACTTTCGTGCAACTGGCGGCGCCCAGCCGCACCAAGATCGCGCGCTACCAGGCTCTGAATGAGACCGTCGAGCGGCTGGCGCAGCGCATCAACGCGCGTTTTGGCTCCGCCGATTATCGCCCCATCGTCCTCCTGCGCTCGCATCATGAGCCGCCCGAGGTGTTTCGCTACTACCGCGCCGCGGATCTTTGTTACGTGAGCAGTCTCCATGACGGTATGAACCTGGTGGCCAAGGAGTTTGTGGCTGCCCGCACCGATCTCAAGGGCGTTCTGGTTCTGAGCGAATTTACCGGTGCCGCGCAGGAACTGACCGAGGCTCTGATCGTCAATCCCTACGACCTGGAAAAAAGCAGTGACGCCATGGCGGCGGCGCTTGCCATGCGCGAGGAAGAACAGCGCGACCGCATGCGTTCCATGCGCTCGATCATCGGGCGGTTCAACGTCTACCGCTGGGCCGGCAAGATGCTTACCGATGCCGCGTACCTGCGCAATCGGGAGCGGCTCTCGGGACGTCTTGCCGATCATGCTCTTGTTGACTCTGCCATTTAACGATGAACTATCTCCTCGCGCAGAAATCGCTCCCGCTTTTGAACGAGCTTGCCCGCCGGCAAACCCTGTGCGCCTTCGACTTTGACGGCACGCTCGCGCCCATCGTCGAGCACCCCGATCGCGCCAGAATGCGCGGCGCAACCCGGACCCTGCTGCGGCGCGTGGCGGCGCTTTACCCGTCGATTGTCGTGTCCGGACGCAGCCGGGACGATGTCCTGGGCAGACTGCGCGGCATTCCTCTGGCCGGCGTCTTCGGCAATCATGGCGCGGAGGCGGACAGCGCGCGCAGCGAAGATCGGCGTATCCGGCGCTGGAAGAACACGCTCCAGGCGGAGCTGGGAACGCTTCCCGGCGTCTGGGTCGAGGACAAGGGCGCCTCGCTTGCCGTGCACTATCGGCAATCTCCCCGTCCGGAGTTCTCGCGCCGCCGCATTGCCGAAGCCATTGCCAAACTCGAGGACGTGCGCACTGTCGGAGGCAAGAAAGTCATCAACCTCATCGCCAACGGCGCCGCGACCAAGGGCGATGCGGTGCTGGCCGCCCGTGACCGTCTTGGCTGCAATTGGATTCTGTTTGTCGGCGACGACGATAACGACGAGGATGCCTTTGCTCTGGGCGGAAATCTGGTCGCGGTCCGCATTGGCAGAAAAAAGCATACCCGGGCGCAATACTTTCTGCACTCTCAGGCAGAGATTGACCAGCTCCTGTTCCTCATCGAGCGCCTGCGCGCGGCAGAACTGTCCTCTGCGCCCGGAGCCCGTGCACTCGGAGTCCGGCGGGCCGCTGCCAGCGGACGGAACCGCTGAAGCCGTCCTGCGCCTGCGCGCGGTCCCGGGCCGCGGCATTCATCCGCTCGCGCTCTTCGGCCGCGCCGCGCGGCGCCGGTTGGCTGGGCAGCGGGAAGGGAATACGTGCTAGACTTTTGATCTGAATTTGGCGTTCGATTTTGGCCGTGCGCTGCCGCAGGCCGTGGCGTGACCGCAGAGTGTACGCCGCGCAGGCGCAGGCAGTGCAACGCTCGCATCCGCCGCACCACAGCCCGCGTCGTGATTCGACATCGCCGCGGCAACGGTTAACGATCTGAACGTCCCGCATCGGCGCAGCCCGCGCTGCGGGAACCTCGACAGGGCAATCAGGAGATTCGACCGATGAAATGGGTAAGACTGTCTTTTTTCTTTGCCATGTTTCTCGCAGGGGCGGGTTTGATCGCGCAGCAGGCGCCGGAAGGACGACTGCTGCGTTTTCCCGACATTCATGGCGGCAAGGTCGCCTTTGTTTACGGCGGCGACATCTGGCTGGTCTCCGTCCAGGGCGGCGCCGCGCGGCGCATTACCGCCGATCCCGGACTGGAGCTGTTTCCCAAGTTCTCGCCTGACGGAAGATGGCTCGCATTCACCGGACAATACGACGGCAACTCCAACGTCTACATCATGCCCGCCGATGGCGGCCAGCCGCGGCAGCTTACGTTTTATCAGGGGGAAGCCGCGCCGCTCAGTGACCGCATGGGCGTCCACAACGAAGTGGTCACCTGGACGCCCGACAGCAAACGCATCGTCTTTCTTACCCGCCGCGATTCGCCCAACGTCTGGACCAAGCGTCTCTATACGGTTTCGATCGACGGCGGCCAGCCTCAGCCGCTGGCTCTGGACCAGGGCGGACTGGCTTCCTTTAATGCCGACGGCACCAAGATCGCCTATAACCGCGTCTTTCGCAACTTCCGCACCTGGAAGCGCTACACCGGCGGCATGGCGCAGGATATTTACATCTACGACCTCAAGAACAACACTCTTGAACAGACCATTCCCCACACCGAGTACACCGATACATTTCCCATGTGGCACGGCAACACGGTCTATTTCACCTCCGACCGCGGCTCCGAGCATCGCCTCAATCTCTACGCCTACGATCTCGGCTCCAGGCAGGTCGAGCAGATCACCCACTTCACGGATTACGACGTCATGTGGCCGAGTCTGGGTGAAAACGCAATCGTCTTTGAGAATGCAGGCTACCTGTACGTGCTGGATCTGACCACACGCCAGGTGACAAAACTCACGGTCACGCTGCCCGGCGAACGCGATCTGGCGATGCAGCACTGGGCTGACGTGGCCAACCTGATCACCGATCTCGACATTGCTCCCGACGGCAAACGCGCGGTGATGGCGGCGCGCGGCAAAGTCTTCACCGTGCCGGCCAGGGACGGCGCCACGCGCATGTTGACGCGCAAGGAAGGCAGCCGCGAGAAAGAAGTGGCCTGGTCGCCCGACGGCCGCTGGATCGCATACGTCTCCGACCGCTCCGGCGAAGACGAAATCTACATCACGCCGCAGGATGGAATGGGCAATATCGGGCTCGGCAGCGCGCCCTCCGCCTCCAAGGAAAAGGATGCCGCTGCCGGCGGACGCGGTAAAGACACCGAGCAGCAGATCACCGACGGATTCAAGGGCTTCATGTTTCAGCCCGTGTGGTCGCCCGACAGCAAGAAGCTGGCCTGGGCCGACCAGAACCTCCGCCTTTGGTATGTGGACCTGGCCGACAGGAAGCCAGTCCAGGTTGATCGCGCCCGCTTCGCGGAGATCACAAATTACTCATGGTCGCCCGACAGCCGGTGGATCGCCTACGACAAGCAGAACATCAGCGCCTTCAGCGCCGTGTACCTTTATTCGCTGCAGTCGAAAATATCCACCGCGGTCACCGGCGATCTGGTCAACAGCCAGGGGCCGGTGTGGGATCCAGAGGGCAGGTATCTCTACTTCCTCTCCGACCGCGATTACAACGAGGTGATGGGCAGCTTCGACTTCGAGTTCACCAATCCCAAGACCACGCGCGTTTATCTGCTCACGCTCCGCGCCGATCTGCCTTCGCCCTTCCCGGCCCTGAGCGATGAGACCCAGATCAAGCCCGAGGCGCCGGCTCCTGAGGCCGCGGGCCAGAGCGCCGCGGGAAACTCGGGCGCAAAAACAGCTCCCGAAACCGCGGCAAAAGATGAGGCCGGCTCGAAGGCGGCGAGCGACGCACTCAAAGACTTCCGTGTCGATCTCGATGGCATACAAAGCCGCATCGTGGCCCTGCCCATGCCTCCATCCAGCATCACCGCCCTCGACGCGGCCAAAGGCTTCGTCTATTACTCCACGCAGCCTGTGCAGGGGCTCTCCGGACCGCTCCCGGGCGAGGATCCCGCCCTGCATGCCTTCGACCTGACCGAGCGCAAGGACAAGATGGTCATCGCCGGCATCGGCCGCTGGTGGCTCTCGCGCGACGGATCCAAAATTCTCTACCAGGCCAAGTCCGGCCCCGGGCCGGGGACTTATGGCATCATCGACGCCAAGCCCGGCGCCGGCCAGAAGATCGGCGACGGCGCGCTGAATCTCTCCGGCCTGAAGATGGAGGTCGATCCTCCCGCCGAATGGCGGCAGATCTTTAACGAGGTCTGGCGGCAGGAGCGCGATTATTTCTTTGAAGCCGGCATGAACGGCGTGGATTGGGAAGCGGTGCGCAAGAAATATGCCGTGCTGCTGCCCTATATCGCCAGCCGCTACGACCTCACTTACATTCTCGGAGAGCTGGTGGGCGAGCTCTCCAACTCGCACACCTACGTCAACGGCCCTGTGGGCAACGGCCGGCATCTTGTCACCGAAGGTCTGCTGGGCGTTGACTATGAGCTCGATCCGGCCAGCGGCGACTACCGTTTCAAGAAGATCTATCCCGGCGAAAACTGGGATCCGCAGGCCCGTTCCCCGCTGACCGAGCCGGGGCTGGACGTGAAGGAGGGTGATTATCTGCTGGCCGTCAACGGC
>JAKCDN010000248.1 GCA_021841795.1 Acidobacteriota bacterium
CTTGAGTTCTACTCCCGGGTTCGCCTGCACGAATCCCGGGAGGCGGTGGCGGCGGTAGAGATTGCGGCAGCCGCCCTGGGGCAGTTGCTGGTTCGGAGCCAGGATCGCGGCCGCAGCGACGATCTTAGGCAGCAGCAGGAGATTCTTCTGGATGCGGTGACGGACGGCATCTGCGGGCTGGACCGCGAGGGCCGGGTGCGTTTTGCCAATCCGGCCGCGGGGCGGATGCTGGGAGCCTTGCCGGAGATGCTGACAGGGCGGCTCCTGCACGATCTGCTGCATGGCCCGTCATCGACGGAGCGTCCGTGCGGCCCGGAGTGTCCCCTGCGGAAGGCGGTTACGCGATCGGTTTCCTCGGCCGGCGAGGAGAATGTTTTCCGCGCCGACTCGAGTTCGTTTCCAGCCGAATATGTGCTGACGCCAATCTACGGAGCCAGCAGCCTGACGGGCTGGGTGCTGAGCTTCCGCGACATCAGCCAGCGCTTCGCGCTGGACCGGATGAAGGATGAATTCATCTCCACGGTGAGCCACGAACTGCGCACGCCGCTCACCTCGATACGCGGCGCTTTGGGCCTGTTGACCTCAGGCATGCTGGGCGAGGTGAATGAGAAGGCGTCGAACCTGCTGCGGATCGCGCTGGCGAACTCCGATCGGCTGGTGCGCCTGATCAACGACATTCTCGACCTGGAGCGGATCCAGAGCGGGCGTGAACCGCTGGCGTTCCGCTCTATGCAACTGGCCGACATTGTGAAGCAGGCCACCGATGACATGCAGCCGATGGCCGATGCGGCGGGCGTAAAGCTGATCCATGACGCAACCCGGGTTGAGATCACCGCCGATCCGGACCGGCTGCTGCAGGTGATCACCAACCTGCTGTCAAACGCCGTGAAATTTTCGCCACCCAACTCGACCGTGAGCGTGATGCTGCGGCCGGGGGTCACGGGCGTGATTCTTTCGGTCATCGATCACGGACGAGGCATTCCGGCCGACAAGCTGGAGACGATCTTCGGACGTTTCCAGCAGGTGGATGCCTCCGACGCGCGGCAAAAAGGCGGCACGGGACTGGGCCTGGCGATATGCCGCACCATCGTCCTGCAGCACTCCGGACGCATCTGGGCGGAGCGCAATCCGGTGCGCGGATCGACCTTCAGAATCTTTCTGCCCTACGAGCCGGTGCCGGCGGCAGCGCGAAGCGGCGCATCGGACAGTGACGCGACGCATGGAACGGTGGTTCTGGCGGACGCCAATGCAGAGGCGCGGTCGAAGATCGCGGCGCAACTGGCTCGCCATGGCTACTCCGTGGTGCAGACCGAAAATGTGGAACAGACGCTGTCGGCCGCGCGCCAGGGGGCCCATGCCATCCTGGTGGACACCTCGCTGGACGGAATGAACGGCTGGGCGATTCTTCCGCTGCTGCGGCGCATCGATTCCGCGGCGAATACGCCTGTGGTTCTATTGAGCGTGGAGGATCCGAGCGGGTTTGAGCCGCTGCCGAAGGGCGCCGAGGGCCGGGTCACCAAGCCCGTGGAGGAGGATGCGCTGCTCCGGGAGCTGGCCCATGTACTTTGTGGAACGGGAGAGAACGCGCGCATTCTGATTGTGGAAGATGACAGCGATCTGGCAAACGTGATCGCGGAGGTGTTCAGCCACGGAGGAATCACCGTGCGCACGGCGCACTCGCTGGCCGAAACCATCGATGGGTGCACGGCGTTTGAACCTCATCTGCTGGTGCTCGATATCGGCCTGCCCGATGGCGACGGCTTTAACGTGGTGGACTGGCTGCGCCAGCATGAGAGTCTGGCGCACCTGCCGCTGGTGGTCTACTCGGGCCGGGATCTGACTCCGGCGCAGCGCCGGCATCTGACGCTCGGGCCGACCTATTTTCTGGCCAAGACCCGCGTGCAGCCGCAACAATTGGAGGCCCTGGTACTGACCATGCTGCGCTCGCTGCGGCAGACGCAGGAAACCGCGGCGTCGCAGTCCGCCGTACCGAACTCGTAACCCTGATTTTTCCTTGTCACTCTCGACAATGCAGGCCCGGCATTGGAGAATTGTGTATGGGAGTCCAACGCCGTGGCCCGAAGAATCCTGATCATCGACGACGAAGACGACATCCGTGAAGTAGCCGCGTTAAGCCTGGAGAGCGTGTCCGGGTGGGAGGTGATCAAGGCCAACTCCGGAGCGCAGGGGCTGGCTCGCGCGGCCGAGCATCAGCCGGACGCGATTCTTCTGGACGTGATGATGCCGGGGATGGACGGGCCGACGACCTTCAAAGAACTGCGCAAGAACCCCGCGACGGTGCAGATCCCGGTGCTGCTTTTGACTGCCAAGGTGCAGGGCACCGATCAGCGGCGGTTTGCAGATCTCGGCGTGGAAGCTGTGTTGTTCAAGCCCTTCGATCCGCTGACGCTTTCAAAGCAGATTGCCAACGCGCTGGGCTGGAACTGACCGGGGTTTCCGGTCGGCCGGCGGGAAGCCCGGCAGAGAAGCAGACGCCGCAAGCCGGATTCGAGAAGTAGCTGCCATGGAGACGACACAACAATTCAGCCTTCACCCCGAAGGATCTCTTGCGCAGGCAATGGATGGATTGTGGGCGCGTTTTCTGCCTGAGATTCGCAGCCGGATTGTGACTCTGGAGGCTGCGGCGGCGTCAACGATGGCGCAAACTCTGGGCGCGACCGAACGCGCGGCCGCCGTATCGGCAGCGCACAAGCTGGCCGGCGTGCTGGGCACCTTCGGCCTGACGCGCGGAACCGAACTGGCGCGGCAAATGGAGTTGGCCTTTGCCGACAGATGCGTGCCCGACGCCGAAGCCGGAGCGCAGTTCGCGTCGATGGCCGCGGAGTTGCGCAACATGGTGGACGGACGCAAGCCGACGGCCTGAGCCTCAGCAATTAAACTCATCTGAAGTGAACCGTCACGATCCATTGGCGTCGCCTGAGGAACAGCTTGGCCTGCGCTTTGACGCGCCCCGCGAGCGGCGCCGCGTATGGGCGGTCCGCGAACTGGTGACTCAGGTGCGGGGTCTGGTGGAGCAGGAGTACGGCGACATCTGGGTCGAGGGCGAGATCTCGAATTTTCGTCCCGCGCCGTCGGGCCATGTGTATTTCACGCTGAAAGAGGCCGACGCCCAGCTTCCCATCGTGCTTTTCCGGCGCCAGGCCATGCTGCTGCGTTTTCGTCCGGAGGACGGATTGCATGTGCTGGTGCGCGGACGGGTCAGCATCTACGAGCAACGCGGCCAGTTGCAACTGGTGGCGGAAACCATGGAGCCGGTCGGGGCGGGATCGCTGCAGCTTGCTTTCGAGCAACTGAAGGAGCGGCTCAAGGGTGAAGGACTTTTCAACACCGAGCGCAAGCAGGCGCTGCCCATGTTTCCGCGCACGGTGGGAATCGTGACCTCGCCCACCGGCGCAGTGATCCGCGACTTTCTCAACATTGTCAGCCGGCGGCACTCCGGCCTGAACGTTCTGTTGTATCCGGTCTCGGTGCAGGGAGAGTCTTCGCCGGGCGAGATTGAGGCCGCGCTGGCGGAGTTGAATGCGTCACAGCTTGTCGATCTGATTGTGCTGGCCCGGGGCGGCGGATCGCTCGAAGACCTGGCCGCCTTCAACAGCGAACGGGTCGCGCGCGCGATTGCATCCAGCGGCGTTCCCGTGGTCTCCGCGGTGGGCCACGAGACCGACTTCACCATCGCCGACTTTGTGTCGGACCTGCGCGCGCCGACGCCGTCGGCGGCAGCCGAGCTGATCACGGAAGCGCAGCATAAGATCGCCGAGCATCTGGCGACGGCGTCGCAGCGGCTGGAGCGGGCGGCACGCTTCCAACTGCTGCAGGCCCGCCAGCGGCTGACCCGCCTGCCCGTGAGCCGCGCCGAGTCGCGGTTGACGATCCTGCTGCACCGTCTCGACCAGCGTCTCGACGACGCGGCGCAGCGCATGGATGGAGCCGTGGGCGCGCGGCTGCGCCAGCAGCAGAACCGCGTCGCCGACCTGGCGGCCGCGGTGATGCGCCACGACCCGCGGCAGCAACTGGCCCACGCGCGCGCGCACTTTGTGGATATGCGCGTGCGCCTCGACCGCTGCCTGGAGCGCCTGATCGACGCTTCAGCATCCAGACTCAACGCGTTGAACGCGCGCCTGCATTCGCTGTCGCCACTGGCGGTTCTCGACCGCGGCTACGCGCTGCTGCTTTCCTCTGACGGAGTTGTCATCCGCTCCGTAACGCAGATCGCGGCGGGCGACAGAGTGACTGCGCGCCTGGCGGACGGCTCTTTCACGAGCCGCGTAGAGTCCGCGGCGGCAGGCACGGGAGATGCAGCCGCGACCAACGATGTTCCCCGAAAGAAAACTGAAAAACGAGGCAATCCATCAAGATGATGACGGCATCTTCCGCACGCAAGCTCTTCGGCACCGACGGCATCCGCGCCATTGCGGGGCACCCCCCCCTGGACCCCACGACAATCTACAGTGTAGGCCTGGCGCTGGCTCACTGGCTGCGCAAGTCGGCAGCGAGCCCCAGAGTGCTTCTCGGCCGTGACACGCGCGAGTCGGGCCCGTGGATCACAGCCACGCTGGCAGCGGGGCTGCGTGAAGCCGGCGCGGCCGTCGAGAGCGCCGGCATAGTGACCACTCCCGCGGTCGCCTTCCTTACGCGCACGCACGGATTTCACGCCGGGGTTGTCATCTCGGCATCGCACAATCCCTGGCAGGATAACGGCATCAAGCTGTTTGGCGCCGACGGCTTCAAGCTGCCCGATTTCGTTGAGCTGGCCATGGAAGACGAGATCTTCCACCACGCGGCACAAGTGGCGATCTCCGATGCGCAGCAGTTTCCCGCGGTCGAGGAGAATCCCGCGCTGCAGGCCGACTACATCCAGTTCCTCATCGATGCGGTCCCGGGGCTTTCGCTGTCGCAGCTCAAGATCGTGGCCGATTGCGCGCATGGCGCCGCGGCGGCCATTGCGCCCGAGCTCTTCCG
>JAKCDN010000249.1 GCA_021841795.1 Acidobacteriota bacterium
CGTAACAAGAACAGCGCGGGGCCTGCGGCGGCGGGGAGTTGGCGGGAAGAGCGGGCCGGGCGGCGGCGCGCAATGAGGCTTTGTTAGAATGAAGCAGCGTTTTTCACGTATTGTCGGCGCCAGGCAACCGATCGGGAGACCGACGGCAGGCCCGCCGTCCCGGCCGGAAGCGGCGGCCGGGCAATGCGCGGCCGGGAAGTGCGTGAGTGGCCCCGGAGAGACCGAAGACAAAACGCCGGGGAGGAAGATGACTGGCAGGACGCCCGCTCCGGCTGCGGCCGGAACCATGACAACGAGAGTGGCTTTGGCGATGGCGCTGCTGGCCGTGACGGCCGGGTCAGGTCTGTATATCGCGAGGGCTTACGGCGAATCGGCGAACACCGATTACAAGCGGGGCCAGGCGGCGGAGGCGCGCGAGGACTACGATGCGGCCTTCAACGACTACCAGAAGGCATCGCAGCGGAATCCGAACGAGACGCGGTACAAGATTTCGCTGGCGCGGATACGGGTGACGGCGTCATCAGTGCACGTGACGCAGGGCCGGAAGCTGGAGCAGCAGGGCAATACGCAGGGGGCGCTGGCGGAGTTTCTGCATGCGGCCGAGATCGACCCCAGCAACGAGGCGGCGCAGCAGGAGATTGCCAACCTGCGGCAGAAGCAGGGTGAGGCGGCGCCGGTGCCGAGCGTGGGGCTGCCGGAGCCGGCATCGGAGGCTCGGGCGCTGGAGTCGATCGCCTCGCCGCCGGTGCTGCGGCCGGTGACGAATGAGCCGCTCTCGCTGCACATGACCGAGGACGCGAAGGTGGTGTACGAGACGGTGGGCAAGGCGGCCGGGATCAATGTTCTGTTCGATCCGGATTATCACTCGACGCGGATCGACGTGGAGCTGAACAGCGTCTCGCTGCTGGACGCGCTGCGGATCGTGGGGGTGATGTCGAATACGTTCTGGCGCCCGGTGACGAGCAACACCATTTTTGTGGCGCAGAACAATCCCTCGAAGCGGCGCGACCTGGACGAGCAGGCGGTGCAGACGTTCTACCTGACCAATGCATGGCAGCAGAACGATCTGAACGACGTGGCGACGGCGATCCGGAACGTGATGCCGACGGCGAAGGCGTTTCCGGTGCAGAGCCAGAACGCGATCGTGATGCGGGGCACGCCGGACGAGCTGCTGCTGGCGCAGCAACTGATCGATAACCTGGACAAGCCCCGCGGGGAAGTGGTGGTGGACATCGCGGTGCTGGAGGTGAGCAAGAACTGGGAGCGGACGCTGGGAATGGCGTGGCCGAACAGCTTCGGGGTGACGCTGCAGCCGAACTGCGCGGCGAGCAACAGCTGCAGCACGACGACCAACGGGACGACGGGGGCGACGACGACGACGAGCCCGACGCTGTATAACCTGGCGCACCTGAACTCGACGAATTTTGCGGTGACGGTGGGATCGGCGACGCTGAACCTGCTGCTGACGGACAACAACACGAAGGTTCTGCAGAGCCCGCGCATCCGGGCCACGGACGCGCAGAAGGCGACGATGAAGATCGGGTCGAAGATCCCGATCGCGACCGGATCGTACCAGACGGGAGCGGCGACGGCGCTGGTGAGCTCGCTGGTGAATACGCAGTTCCAGTACCAGGACGTGGGCGTGAACATCGAGATGACGCCGAGCGTGCACTACGACCACGATGTGACGCTGAAGATCAAGATCGAGGTTTCGGCCGAGAGCGGAACGGAGACGATCAGCGGCGTGACGGAACCGATCTTCAGCCAGCGTGTGGTGGACCAGGTGATCCGGCTGCGCGAGGGCGAGGCGAGCATTCTGGGCGGGATTCAGGACAACCAGGAGCAGAACAACTGGAACGGGATTCCGGGCTTGAGCGCGATCCCGATTCTGCGGTACGTATTTGGATCGCGGGACCGGATTATCCAGGACGACGATATTGTGTTTGTGGTGGTGCCGCATGTTGTGCGCTCGCAGGAGCTGAACCAGGCGAACCTGCGGGTGATCGACACGGGGCTGGGCCAGACCTCGATCGACCTGCGCCAGATGAGCAACGGTGGACCGGCAGCCAGCGCGGTGCCGGCATCGTATTCCGTGACGGGGCAGCGGCAGAACGTGACGGTGGGAGCGACGCCGGGACAGAGCGCGATTGAGGCGGCGCCGCAGATGCTGGCGCAGTTGCAGGCGGATATGGCGGCCGGGGGCAGTCCGGCGGCAGTGGCCCAGGCGGCAGCGCCGCAGGCCGGAGGACCGATCGGGCAGACGCAGGCGCAGCCGGGTGGAACGGCCACAGCAGCGGGGGCGGCGGCCAATGCCATAGCCAACACCACGGTCAACGCCGGCGCCGCAGCCACAACGCCGGCCGCGCCCAACGCCGCGCCCGCGGCCACGCCGCCGGCGGCGGCAGCGGCGGGGAATGCGAGCCTGACGCTGAATGTGCCGACGACGCCGATGGCGGCGGGAGGCAGCTTCCAGGTTCCGGTGGTGCTGAATGGCGCCAGCGACGTGGGGTCGATTGCGATGCAGTTGCATTACGATGCGACGAAGTTGCAGCTTGCGGGAGCGACGGCGGGCAACCTGCTGAGCAGCGACGGCCAGCCGACGGGCCTGAGCCACGTGGAGGAGCCTCCGGGGACGGTGGTGGTGAGCATCTCGCGCCCGCCGGGTACGCATGGCGTGAGCGGCACGGGAGTGGTGTGCGTGCTCACGTTCCAGGCGAAGGCAGCGGGCCAGAGCGCGCTGGGGATTTCGCGGGCGTCGGTGATGACGAGCGCGCAGCAGCCGGTTCCGGTGCAGACCGGCCAGGCCACAATTGACGTGAAGTAGGAAACCGCATTGATGAATGGGAGACGGTCCATTGCGACGCGGCGCGGCGAGCGCGGACTGACGCTGGCGGAGCTGATTGTAACGGTGGCCATCCTGACGATCCTGATGTCGGCGGCGCTGCCGCTGGTGCGGTTCCAGGTGAAGCGGCAGAAGGAGCGCGAGCTGCGGTACGACCTGTGGATGATGCGGGACGCGATCGACAAATACAAGGATGCGGCGGACCGCGGGGCCTTCCAGACGAAGGTGGACAGCCAGAACTATCCGCCGGATATGGAGACGCTGGTGAACGGCGTGGACGTGCAGGGGAAGAAGCTGAAGTTTCTGCGCAAGATTCCCATGGATCCGATGACGGGACAGACGGAGTGGGGCATGCGGTCGATGCAGGACGATCCGGACTCGGATTCCTGGGGCGGCCAGAGCGTGTTCGACGTGTATTCGAAGTCGCAGGGGACGGCGCTGGACGGGACGAAGTATTCGACGTGGTGAGGAAGGCGGCTGCGCGGTGTAGGCGCGGCAGCCGGCGAGGGCAAGGGCGGTGATGCGGCATCGATTTCCACAGAGGGGTCGGGGCGATCACCGAGCGGCAACGCGGCAAAGGTCATGCGCAAGCGAGAGACACAATCCGGCTTTACGCTCATCGAGCTGATCATCGTGATGGCGATCATGGGGATCCTGATCACGCTGGCGATTCCCAGCTTTGTGGGCGCGATCAAGCACGCGCAGGAGGCGGCGCTGCGGGAAGACCTGCAGACGCTGCGGACGGCCATCGACTCCTATACGATGGACAAGCAGAAGGGTCCGCAGTCGCTGGACGACCTGGTGCAGTCGGGATATCTGCGGGCAATTCCGGAAGATCCGATGACGCGGAGCAAGGATTCGTGGGTAACGGACTCGAGCGAAGCCATGTACTCACTGGACGAGACGGACCCGGGCATTACAGATGTACATTCAGGTTCATCAGAAACGGGCAGCGACGGGCAGCCTTATTCCTCCTGGTAGATTCAAATCAACATATGAAGAGATTAGCCGCGATGCGCAAGGTGGCTGAATACGTGTGGCTGGCGGTGATGTGCGCCGGCTTGCAGGCACAATCGCAGAACGTGATTCATATCCGCCTGCTGGACGGGAAGACGGGGCAGCCGATTGCGGCCACGAACTTTCTGGTGCGCGTGGATCACCACGATACGAACCACAACGAATGGGTGCATCTCTACGATGATGGGACGGTGACCGTGGCGCTGCCCGCCGCCACGAAGGTGGTGGCGTTGAAGGCGACGTATGAGATGGGGATGGCCACGTACATCAACTGCGATGCCGCCAAAGAAACCGATAAAGAGCGGGACGTCTGGTATCCGGTGGACGACATTATGAAGCGGGGCGTGGTGGCGCCGAACGAATGCAGCAAGACGGAGTACACGGCCAAGCCGGGGGAGTTTGTCTTCTTTGTCCGCAAGCGGAACTGGCGCGAGCAAGAGGACTTTTAACGGCGCGGGCACGGGTCAGGGCAAGCGACAGGGTGAGCGGGTGGCGATCTCCGCATTTCCGGACGAGACATTGCGATTTGCGGCGCTGACGGCGCGGGCGTACGGGACGCTGGCGGCGCGACACGACGCGGACGCGGAGCTGGGCCTGGGGGGAAAGCTGTTCTACGCCGGGGAGCTGGATGGAACGGGGCGGGCGCTGCTGGTGGCGGCCAACATTGCCGGAGCGGCGACGCTGGCGGTGACGGCCGACCGCGAGGCGCAGAAACAGGCGATCCGGGACGGGGTGGCGGACTTTGTGGTGACATCACTGGACGAAGCCCTGCGCATTGTGAAGAACCAACTGCGGAAGCGGGAGCCGGTTGCGGTTTGCGCGGCGCTGGAACGAGCGGCCGCAGAGCGCGAGATGAGCGAGCGGGGGGTGGCGCCGGATCTGGCGCGGGACGGGCTGCCTACCGGGACGGATTGGGCGATGCGGGCGGTTGAGGGAGACGGGAATGCGCCCGCGCCGGAGGATGCGGCGACCCTGGTGGTGTGGCGCGCGGAGGCGGCGCGGCCGAGGGATCTGGCGGCGCTGGATGAGACGGCGCTGGACTGCGCGGGCGCGAACAACTGGGCGGCGCGGCGGTGGCTGCGGCTGGCCCCGCGCTACGTGGGCCGCATGGCGGAAGGGG
>JAKCDN010000250.1 GCA_021841795.1 Acidobacteriota bacterium
CACGTACACCCCGGCCAGGCACGTCGCCAGATCCGCGGCCTCCTCATCGGCCGGGCACTCGATATCGCGCTCCCGCAGCCAGACGAGCTGGTTCTCGCGGATCTCCTCCGCCCACTCCTTCGGCGCAGCCCCCAGCCATGCTTTGTAGTTCAACGCCATCTGCTCGTCCGCCCTGCTCAGATCCGGCGAGCCGCAGATGGCTCTTTCCTGCGCGCTCCGGGCCTTCGTGCAGTCAAAACTCGCCGCACACGCCGCAACGCAAAACAGAAGGGATACCGACGCGGCCCATGAAAAAGTGCGCATGGCCAATGGCTCCTGTGCTCTTCAGCATACACAGCAGCGCTCCGCGCACGATTCCACACCGCCGCCGCCGGCCGCGCCATCCTGCTCCCGAATCCGCAGCGCAGGAACGCGCATTCCCGGATCGCGCATCTCCGGAACGGAAGCAGCCTGCTCCCGGGCAATCCCGGACCTTCACGCGCTGCGGAAAAACCCGCGCACCCTCAAAGCTGCGCGCCCTCCGCGGAGCCTTCCCCCGCCGGATCGGGACTCTCGTACTCAAACTTGCGCAGATTCCGCAGGCACTCCGTCAGTGCGCCCATCAGCGTCTCCGCCCAGCCGCAGGGCTGGAACTTCATCGACTTCTGATTCAGCTCGATGTCCGCCACGGCGAAAAACTTCATGTCGCTGGTCTTGGCGCTGGCAAACTCCTTCACCGTGATGCGCGCCTCCACCTCGCCGCGCGCATGCTTCTTCTTGATGGAAAAGTAGTGCAGCTTTGCCAGCGCCTCCGAGGGATCCTGCTGGGTAAATTTCCAGTCATCCACGCCGCAACCTCCGTTGCTGCCCAGTGTACGGTCGTCGTCATCGAATTTCACGCGAAATCGCAGACCCTGCGCAATCCCGCGCGGATTCCCCTCTGCGCCGCCCGGGCGTTCCGGCCCTCCCGCGGAACCGCGTCCGCACATCCTGCGTATTCCACCACTATGCAGTGCGTCGGTACATTAAGCTGGGGCATGACACCGCTGGCCGCCGGGCGCGCCAGAAACCGCTGCGGCGCCGCCAGCGCCGCAGCGGCTCCTGCCCCGAGCGGCGGTCTCCGGCGCAATGCGGCCGCCATGAGCGCCACCCCCCAGGGTGCCGCTCCGGCTGATCGCGCAGCGCGCATGGAGGGAACGGTTCTGGAACAGGACTGGGCGCAAATCGTCCGTCGTTCGATGAGCGGCGATTCCAGCGCGTGGGCCGAGATGGTCCGGGCGCATCATAAGCGTGTGTATGGGCTCTGTTACCGCTTCACCGGCAATGCCGCCGATGCTGAGGATCTCACGCAGGATGTCTTTCTCAAGATCTATATGAATCTCGCCAGCTTTGACGCCACGCGCGGCAGCCTGCCCGTCTGGATTACCACCATGACGCGCAATCTGCTCGTCGATAACTTCCGCCGCACGCGCAATCTGCGCGCCACCGGATCCCTCGACGAGGGCTGGGATCAGCCCCAGGAGCAGCGCCCGGTGGCTGACCGGCTCGCCGATCCCGGCGTCTCGCCCCATGAGGCCGCCGCGCGCGGAGAAATTCAGAAAATGGTACAAAAGGCGCTGATGAAGGTGAGTGTCGAGCTGCGCGAAGCCGTCATCCTGCGCGATTTGCAGGACCTTGATTACAAGGAGATTGCCCAGGTGCTCGGCATTCCCGAAGGTACCGTCAAGTCGCGCATCAGCCGCGGCCGGGCGGAACTGGCGCGCCTGCTTGAACGTAACAGGAAGGAGGTGATGTAGCCATGGCAGAAGGCATGCACATTCCGGGTACGCAAGCCTGCGGCGAGTGGGAGACTCTGCTGGCCGATGCCCTTGACGGGCTGCTCGCGCCTGAAGAAGAGACCCGCTTCCTCACCCACAAGGCCGTCTGCCCGGCCTGCGCCGCGCTCTATGACGAGGCGCGAAAGGGCCGTGAATGGCTGCAGTTCCTTTCCCCCGAGCCGGAGCCGCCTGAGGGCCTGCTCGAAAAGATTCTCGCCGCAACCGGACCGGGACACTCTCTCGGCCGCGATGCGGACGCCATGCCCGCGCCGGCGGGATCGCATCCCCTTCCGGCCTTTGTCCCTCCGCTCCGGCAGCACCCCGGATTCTTCGCCGGCATGCGCCACGCCGTGCAGCCGCGCCTGCTTCTCACCGCGGCCATGGCCTTCTTCTCCATCGCCCTCACCCTCAATCTCACCGGAGTGCAGCTCCGGAACCTGCGCCTCGCCGACCTCCGGCCCCGCGCCGTCCGCTCGTATATGGAGCGGCAGCTCAACATGGCCTCCGTCCCGATCGTGCGCTACTACGATCACCTGCGCTTTGTCTATGAGGTGGAGGCCCGCGTGCGCGATCTCCGCGGCCAGTCCGGCGATGAAGATCCCGGCGTTGACCGGCAGCAGAAGCAGCCGCAGCCCGCGGCCCCCGGCGAGACCAGAAAAAATCCCGGACAAATCCGGGACCGGGGAACCGGCGGATCTAGGCAGCAGGCCACCCCGGTCATCCCTGGCGGATCCGGCGGCGGTGCGTTTCTGGAGACTTCCCTAATTTTTCCGTTGCGGTCACTCCTGTTCCGTAGACAGTTCGGAGCCTACATGGTGCAGACGTGCGAGAGGAGAACACCATGGATTGCGTAAATCATCACGGCGTGTCTGTGGCAGTGTATTGTCAGCATTGCGGTAAGCCGCTCTGCCAGGCCTGTGTGCGCAAGGGGCCCGGCGGCGAAATCTTCTGCGAGCCCTGCTGGACGGCGTGGCAGGGCGCGCCGCCTCCCTTTGTCCCGCTTGCTCCCGAGGGGCCAAGTCCCGGCCTTGCCGCCGTACTGGGCGCCATTCCCGGTGTCGGTGCCATGTACAACGGCCAGTTCGTCAAGGGCATGGTCCACGTGGTCATCTTCGCCGTCCTCGTCAGCGCGGCCAATGTCTACGATATCTTCGGCCTCTTCATCGCCGCCTGGATCTTCTACCAGGTCTTCGATGCCTATCACACGGCTAGGGCGCGCCGTGACGGCGATCCGCTTCCCGATCCCCTCGGCCTCAATGAACTGAGCCACTGGTTCACCTCCGGCACGCGCCCGCCTCCGGCGCCTCCGGCCGCCGCCGCCCCTGATTTCTCCGCCCATCCATCGCCGCATCCGGCATCGTATCCATCGCCCGCGCAGGCGCCTTATCAGGCTCCCGGTGCGCCGCCGATCCCCGGCGCCTTCGCATCCGGCATTCCGCCCATGCCTCCGGCCTATTGGCGGCGGCGCGAGCCCATCGGCGCCGTCGTTCTCATCGGCCTTGGCGTCATGTTCCTGCTCAACCGGTTCAACTGGTTTTCCTGGCACATCTTCGCCTACGGATGGCCGCTCCTGCTCATCGGTCTGGGTGTCTGGCTGATCGTGCGGCGGCTCCAGGATGGGCAGGGCGGGCCGCGCAGTGGGCCGCAAGACGGCTCCCAGGGAGGACAGCTATGAGTCGCTACATCATGATCCGCAGACTGCGCGCACCCGTCATTCTGCTCCTCATCGGTACCCTGTCTCTGCTGCATCGCATGGGTGTCGTGCCCTACTTCTGGCGTCTCGTCTGGCCCTTGCTGCTGATCGCCCTCGGCCTGCTCTTGCTCGCCGAGCGCGTGGCCCTGGGCGCGGAAGGCGATCCGTCCTGTCCCGGCTCGCCCTGGCAGGGGCCGTGGCCGGTGTCCAATCCCCCCGTCTCCCCGGGCGCGGCCTCCGGCCCGGCCGGCGTCTCGCCCCATCCCGGCGTCGCCATCGTACCGTCCCGCTGGCAGGAGCTTCAGAAGCCCACGGAAGGAGGTCAATCATGAGCAGCGTACCTCCCCATATGCCCCCTGGCGGCCCGCCGCCGCCCTACGATCCCAGAATGCAGTGGCGTCTCTACCGCGAGCAGCAAAAGGCCGCGTGGCGCGCCCAGCGCGACGCCTTTCGGGCGCAGCGTCACGCCTGGAAGGCCCAATACGCAGGCATCTATGGGCCTCGCGTGCCCTCCATGGTCGGCCCCATCCTGCTGGTCTGCGTGGGCGTCGTCGCTCTCCTCGTCATCACCGGTCATCTCGATTCGGGCGTGTTCTGGGCCTGGTACGGCCGCTGGTGGCCCCTCCTGCTCATCGGCGCCGGCCTGGCCCTCCTGGCCGAGTGGGTTCTCGACATGCGCCGGCAAACTCCCGTGCGCCGCAGCGGCAGCTTCATCGGCATCCTCGTTGCCCTCGCCATCCTCGGCGCCCTGGCCGCCGTCCACAATCACTTCTGGGCCCCGTTTCACAGCGGCTTCAACGGCGACTTCTTCAATACCTTCGGCCTGCCCGAGCACAATATGGATCAGCCCGTCGACACCCGGCAGATTCCCGCCAACGCCTCGATTGAGATCATCGACCCCCGCGGCGATGTCAGCATCACCGCCGCCCCCGAGCCTCGCCTTGAGGTGCAGGCGCATGAAGTCGCCTATGCCGGCTCCGATGGCGATGCCAAACGGATCTTTGACGCGGTGGCCGCCCGCGTGACCGTTAGCGGCAACACCGTCCTCATTCAATCTCAGGAAAACGCCAAGGGTAAAGTCAACCTCGCCGTCGTGGTCCCGCAGTCGGCCCACGTCACCGTCAACGCCGGATGGGACAACGTCACCGCCGGCGGCTTGAACGCCGGCATCGACATCACCTCCCGCGGCGACATGCACCTCAACTCCATCGCCGGTCCCGTCGTAGCCCACTTCGTCCGCGGCCGCCACGATGTCTTCGCCGCCCAGGACATTCAGGGCAACGTCACCATGGAAGGCGACGTTGACGACATTACCCTCTCCGGCATCAAAGGCGCCGTGGCCCAGAATGGCGAGATCCCGGGCGACGTCGCCATGGACAACGTGGCCGGGCCCGTGCACCTGCATACCTCCGTCACCACCGTCGATGCCGCCGCCTTGCCCGGCCAGCTCACCCTCAATGACGACGACCTCCGCATCGTCGGC